>JADZDJ010000151.1 GCA_020851115.1 Pirellulales bacterium | reverse complement strand
GCGAGAATTCCCCCTCGCCCAGCACGACGACGCCCCCGATGCCCTGGAAATGGCCCTCCGCCTTGCCGAAACCCTATTGCAGCCTGCGCCCAACGACGGACTGGGCAATCGATTGATTTAACCGGATACAACGCAAATCATGTACGCACGCCAATCCAACTCCATTCCGGCGTCGATCGATTCCGTAGGCATCGTTTCAACCAACCCTCCCCTAATCGTCTTAGTTGGCAAGGCTCCCCGCACGGCATTATGCTGTATCTCAGCTTCCAGGCTCCATCCAAAATAGACCACGCTCGCAGCGGCCGAACGGGTAGCCCGATCAGGAAAATCTCGATGACAAAGCAACTCTACCAACTCGACCGCCGCGGCTTCTTAAAAACCGCGGCAGCTACCACCGCCGCCATTGCTGCGCCAATGGTCGTTTCCAGCCGCGTGCTCGGTCTCGATGGCGCAGTGCCACCGAGCGAGCGCATTACGCTCGGCGGCATTGGCATCGGCAACCGCGGCGTCTACGACTTGGGCTGCTTTCTCGAACAAAAGGACGTGCAGTTTATCGCCGTTTGCGATGTCAAGGCCGATCGTCGCGATGCGGTCAAGAAAATTGCCGACCAAAAATACGGCAATCGCGACTGCGCACAATTTCGCGACTTCCGCGAGCTACTCGACCGCGACGACATCGACGCGGTACTGATCGCCACCGGCCCCAATTGGCACTGCACCGCCACAATGTACGCGGCCAAGGCGGGCAAAGACATGTACTGTGAAAAGCCGTGTACGAAAAACATCGCACAGAGCTTGACGCTGGCCGAAACAATCCGCCGCACGGGTCGTGTGTTTCAGGCCGGTACGCAGCGGCGCAACTTGCCGCACTTCGCGTTTGCTTGTGAACTGGCGCGCACGGGAAGGCTGGGAAAGCTGAAGACCGTGTACGCCCATCCCGGTGGCATGCATCCGGCGATGAGCGGCTGGCTGCCTGCCGAAAAAGCGCCACCGATCGAGAAAGTCGATTGGAATATGTATCTTGGCCCAGCGGCTTGGCGACCGTTCAACGCCAAGCTGCTCGATGGCTTCAACTTCGAGAAAGGGGGCGGGCTGGTCGGCGGCGGCGTCCTTGAATGGGGGTCGCACTGCGTCGATCTCTGCCAATGGGCCGTCGACGATGGTCCGCCGCCAGTCGAATATCATCCACCGAAAAACGGCGAAATGGTCGCCCAATATGCGAATGGCGTTGAATTGATCTTGCGCCAATCGAACTGGCTGCCGCTGGGCTCGTGCCCGGTGCGATTCGAAGGGGAAACCGGATGGGTCGAAACCGGGGACAGCGGCAAGATGGTGCTGAGTTCCCCCGAACTGCTCGCTGGCCGCAAGGTGGCTGAAATCGACGGCTATCCGGCCACGTTCCACGTGCGCGATTTCCTCGATTGCGTGAAAACGCGCAGCATGCCCAAGGGAAACGCCGAAGGAGCTTGCAACGCCCACATCGCCTGCCACGCGGCCAACATCGCGCTGGCGCTCGATCGCACCGTGAGGTACGACACGACCAGGCACGAATTCATCGACGACGCGGTAGCCAACCGCCTGCGTTCCGAAGCGCTCCGCGAACCGTGGCGACTGTAAGGATATTTGACCGGAGGAAACGAAGATTACAGAGCAGCGAACGGAAATGCGAAGCTCGGCTATTTCTGCTTTTCCCTGTGTGTGATTCTCCGGTGCATACTTTTTACCATTGAATATGAACATCCCACGAAAACACTAGCGAAAGCCAGTGTCGCTACGAAGAGGTATCATGAGCATTCTAAAGCCAGCCCTCGGCTTCGCCACGATTGTTGCTGCCTTTGTTGTCGGAGCGTCAATCTTCGCCGATGAAAGTCGCAAGCCCGACGCCGCGAAAGAACAAGCTCTGATTGCGACTCTCAAGTCTGGCCAGTCTGCCGACAAGGCAATCGCTTGCAAACAACTGGCTCTGCATGGCGACAAAGCCGCCGTGCCTGAATTGGAAAAACTGCTGGCCGACGAGCATCTCGCCTCGTGGGCGCGGATCGCGTTGGAAGCAATTCCCGATCCGTCGGCCGACGAAGCGCTGCGAAACCAACTCGAGCGGCTCCGCGGCGATCTGTTGATCGGCGTGATGAACTCAATCGGCGTTCGCCGCGATGCCGCCGCCGTCGAACCATTGACCGCGAAGCTGACCGACCAAAATGCCGACGTCGCTTCGGCCGCCGCGGTCGCCCTGGGCCGCATTGGCGGCAATCCGGCAACCGATTCGCTGCGGCAGGCGCTTGCCAGCGTTTCGCCAAAAGTCCGCTCGGCCGTCGCCGAAGGTTGTATCTTATGCGCCGAACGATGGATGAACGATGGCAATCACGAAGCGGCGGCGGACATCTACGACGAAATACGCCGAGCCGAGCTACCCAAGCCACGGATTCTCGAAGCCACGCGCGGCGCGATTTTGGCGCGAAAGTCGGAAGGCATCCCACTGCTCGTCGAGCAACTTGAATCCACCGACAAAGCTCGGTTTCAAATCGCTCTGAGTACGGCTCGCGAACTTCATGGCCCACAAATCACCCAGGCCCTGGCCGCTCAATTGAAGACCGCCAAGCCGCAGCGCGCGGTGTTCCTGCTGAGTGTGTTGGCCGACCGCGACGATGCGGGAGTCATTCCTACCGTGCTGGCGGCTGCCAAGAGCGGAGACAAGCTGGTCCGCGCGGCGGCCATCGGCGTGATTGGTCGATTGGGCAACGAATCGAGTCTGACGCCGCTGTTGGAAATTGCGGCAGGCCCTGACGCCGAACTGGCCGACTCGGCGAAGCAGGCGCTTGCGGCACTTCAAGGCGACCAGGTTGACGCCGAGATTGTCGCTCGTCTCGATAACTCGGACGAGAAATCACTGAAAGTACTGATCGAGCTGATTGGGCAACGGCGAATCGATGCCACGGCCGCGCTGATTCAAGCACTCGATCACACGAACACCGAAGTTCGCAGCGCGGCCATCGGAGCACTCGGTCAAACGGCCAGCCAAAAAGATCTTCCACTGCTGATCGCCCGTGTGACCGACGCGAAGCACTCCGCCGCCGAGGAGTCATTCCGAGCGCTGAAAGCGGCCTGCGTCCGCATGCCCGACCGTGATGCTTGCGCCGCACAGCTAGCCTCCGCAATGCCAAAAGCTCCGGTAGCGACGCAGGCCAAGCTGCTCGAAATCGTCGCGGCCGTCGGCGGAAAGAAAGCGATTGAAATCCTTGCCTCCGCCGGCAAGAGCGGCGACGAATTGCTTGCCGACACGGCCACGCGCATGCTTGGCCAGTGGTTGAATGTTGACGCAGGCCCCGTGCTGCTGGATTTGGCGAAAAACGAACCGACCGGCAAATTCCGCACTCGCGCGCTGCGCGGCTACATCCGCCTGGCTCGCCAGTTTGCCACGTCCAACGGGCAGCGAGCCAAAATGTGCCAACAGGCTCTGAATGCAGCAACTCGCCACGAAGAACAGAAGCTGGTGCTCGAAATTCTCGCCCTTCGCGCTTGCGCCGAATCGCTGCAAGTGGCGATAGAAGCGGCAAAAACTCCGGCACTTCGCGACGAGGCCGAGGCCGTCGCGACGGCCATCGCGCAAAAACTTGGCGTAAAACCGGACGACTTAAAGGATCTATTTACCAAGACAACGAGCGCGCCCGTTCAGTTGGAAATCATCAAAGCGGAATACGGCGCCGGCGCCGTACAGAAAGACGTCACCGTGTTGCTTCAGCGGCAAGCGGGCAACGTGCGTTGGATCGCGCTGCCTTCGAGCAACTACAATCAAAGCTTTGGCGGTGATCCCGTGCCGAACGTGGTGAAACAACTCAAGGTGCAATATCGCATCAACGGCAAAGAGGGCAGGGCCTCATTCGCGGAAAACGCGCTCGTCGTGCTACCACTACCCTGACCGTTCAATCTTTTGGCAGCGCTTCCAATCGACGGTTGATCTCGTCCATTTGTTCCCGATAGCCCGCCCCTCCAACCCCGCCGAAGCGAAGTTGCAGTTCCGCGTCGCCAATGTCCTCGGGCAAACCGTCGAACTTTGGAAAGATCGTATCGACGTCGACTTTTTTCGACAATTTCGCTTGCACCGACCGTGCGGTCGTCAGATCGCGAGTGGCCAGCGTCGCCAACCGGGTTCCCGACATGTTCGCCAGCATATCGACAAAAGAAAAGCCGCTGCCCCCCTGCTGCGCGTCGATTTGTTCCTTCATCGCGCCGATGCGGTCGCTGACGGACTCACCTGCCAGCAGCGCCAGTGCCGCGCTCACCAGAAAATGGCGGGGCAAATCTTGCCGGCCGCGCAACGCGACCGAGCCGATCATCTTATTGGCTTTGTCGCGAGTTTCGGTGTCGAGTACTTCGCCGACAAACGGCTCTAAACCTTGGTGCCCGAGCAAAATGGCAAGCGCAAAAATCGCCGCGCGATTTTCGAGCGTTGCATCGTGCTCTTCCGATCGCACATCGGCCAACCTGAATGCCTCTTGCAGCAACGCTTCAAATCGGCCGGCATCGCCCGCGAACTTGTCGTTGGCGTCGATCAATCGCCGCACGTATGCGCCGGTTTCGCTGGCCACGTCCGGCTGTCTCCAGAGCAACTGCACCAGTGAAGGCACGATTTGGCGGCCGATCGCGCCCGGTTCGAACTCCAAGTTGATCGCGTTCTGCTCGGTGTCCAGCTTGGCGACCGCCTCGGTAATTCGCTGGAATTGCGGATCGTCCATCAACATGGCATTGATCGACCCCGACACCATCTGCACGATTGGACCAGGCAGCGTGATGCTCCCCAATTGCAGTTCGTCCAAGCCAAATTCGACGTCGCCTTGGTCGATCGACAACCGTCCAAGCGTTTTAACATTCAAAACCTTGCCGACGCCAAATTGCTCGGGCATCACTAGCGACGCTCGAGCGGCAAATGTCGACGGCTCGAAATGCACACTTGCTTTGTTGGGAGAGTTACGCCGGTTCAAGATCGAATTCGCCACGGCGTTGAGTTCCGCATCCGTCAGTTGCAACTTTCGTGGTTCCCCTTCCGGCGACCGAGTGTCGCGAATTTTCTCTGCCAGTAGCCGCTTGTCGACGGCGCTCATTTCGGTCGGGTCGAATTCCAGGGCCGAATTCGAGACCGTCATCATCGCGATTGCGGCAGCACCCCCCACGAGAAATAGCATTAGTATGGCGATCTGCCCTGCCGCCCAAGCGAATGCTTTTCCGCCGCGCTGCGCGGCCGAACTCAATCGCACACCAATCAGAAAACTGATAAACGGCAACAGCAGCGACGACATCGGAGGCCATTCATCCCAGGCTACGAAAAAGCAACTCGCGACAATCGCCAACCCAAACGCTCCCCAGACAAATCGCACCAGCCAACGCCATTGGCGGTCGTCGATCGCCGTCGTCGGTCCAAACAGCGCGGGCGGAGTTAAAAGCCCCAACACAAACATCATCGCAAATACGATCAACTCTCGTCCGATCAAACCGCCAAGCCAATTGGCAATGGCGCGAGGGCTTTGGAAATTCCAATCGACTTGCTCAAACGGTGCGCTGCGAATGCACCACGCGCGATACACCAGCGCAGCGACGAACAACATCAAGACAATCCGCCAAATCCAATTGCCGCGCGAAGCGAACTTGGATGGGGGAGTTAGTAGGAACGGGCTGGGGTTTGGTGAAGTAGCCATTGCAAATGACGAACTCAATGAAATTGGTATTTCAACCCATTTCCCAAGCAGATTGGCCGGTTTTCTCCAGCAATTATCGGGAAAAATGAACCGAAAATCGGCCTTGACCGGCTTTGGAAGGTATCATATCTTCCCGCCTCACACGATGGCTGAGCCGATGGGTCGGCGAAACTGTTCGCCACCTACCAGCGCGGCCATCGAACAAGCCAACCAATTATCGCAGTATTCACCGGTGGATGGGTTCGCATCGGGGATTGCTGACGGCCGAAAGCCGACACAATCCTGCGGACCAGCGAAGCGCAGCGGCAGCATGGATGCGGGCCGTTGGCTTCGAGAACAAGCGCAGTCGCGGTGTCGAGTCGTCGTGTTTCGCCTCCGAAGCACAACCGATCGACAAGGCTTCTGTCCAACAACTACCCAAACGAAGTCCTACCGCGCGGGCAAACACCGTTTGTCCCTCAAGCCACGCGCGACCAATAGCCTGCTAGCGTCCAATCGCTCCCGGAAAAGGATGGAGTCCTTCGCCCCCCTGGGACTTGTCCTTTCCGGGAGTCTTTTCTTGCGCAAGCGTTGGTTTGCTTTCTGGCAGCCCGTCGGTTCTTGCCGAAATTGCCGTGCGTCTCTCGGCATCGACGACTGCAAGCAGTCACTCGCGACGCAAATCTGCGTCATCAAAAACAACGAGGCCGTCGAGCAATTGCCAGACGGCCTCGTGAAGCTGTCATTTCTGCAAGCAAAATGCGAGCGACCATCTGCTTACTTACCCGGCTCGGCAGGTGGTGTCTGCGCCGGTGGATTCTCCGCCGGTGGATTTGCCGCCGGCGCGGCAGGCTTCTTTGTATCATTGCACCCTGTCGTCGTGACAAAAAATGCCGCACCCACCACTAACGTACAAGCCAAAGCCACGAATCGCTTGAACATGAAAATACCTCCTGATAATCCGGCGCAATGCCCGACCCACGTGGCCAAAGCTTCTTGCCGCCAAGTTGCATTTGTTATACGCCACCTAGGGTCAATCATCAATCTAAGGGAGCGAATTCGGGCTGGCCACGGGTCTTGCTGGCGCGGATCGGTATTCTTTGACGGAAACGCATCGCGCACAGCTTTCTAACTTGCGATTTTCGGGGGTTTCGTCAAAAAGCGATGAAAAAAGTCAGAAAAGTGCCATTTCTTCGGAATTTATTGCTTGACTGCAGAATTCGATCATCATAGGCTAGTATGTTCAAAATGAATTTTATATTGACTCGGTATTCAAATTTATCATTCTGTTACTTGTTCGCTGTCAAATGCATCTGAAATCGCTCAAAATTTTCTGCGATGTCGTCTATCGCCGTAGCTTTTCACGGGCTGCCGATGAAAATGGCATTTCGCAGTCGGGTGCTAGCCAAGTGGTCAACCAGTTGGAGCGGCACCTCAAAGTGAAGCTCATCGACCGCTCCAAACGGCCCTTTACGTTGACGCCGGAGGGAGAAATCTACTACGAAGGCTGCCGTAAGCTGGTCGAGCGTTATTTTGCATTGGAAGAGGAAATTCGCACGTTGCATGACGAGGTGTCGGGGCGCGTACGCGTCGCATCGATCTATTCCGTTGGCTTGCACCTCATGCACCGATACTTGCACGAGTTCTTGCATGATCATCCCAAAGCCAATGTGCGGCTGGAGTATTTGCACCCGCACCGCGTCTACGAAGCGGTCGAAAACGACCAAGCCGATATTGGCCTGGTGAGCTATCCAAAATCATCGCGCACGATCAAGGCAATCGGCTGGCGCGATGAGCCGATGATCCTGGCCTGCGCACCGACGCATCCGCTCAGCAAACACAAGAGCGTTACCCTTGCCGAAGTCGCGGCCGAACCGATCGTCGGGTTCGACGCCGATTTGGCCATCCGCCGCGAAATCGATCGGGCCCTTTATGAACATCGCAGCGATTTCCGTGTCGTCATGGAGTTTGACAATATCGAAACCATCAAACGGGCCGTCGAAGTCGGTTCCGGCGTCAGTTTACTGCCGGCGCCAACCGTGGTCCGCGAAATCGGCGGCGGCACACTCGTGGCGGTGCCGCTGGCTGGAAACCAGTTAGTGCGACCGCTGGGAATTATTCAGCGTCGAGGGAAAAACCTTGGAGTCACTGCGCGGCGGTTCATCGAATTACTGCGTAAGGAAGGCGAGTCGCAAGCCACGACCGATTTCTTATCACCCCGGACAGGAGCAGAGGCACTCGGCAGCGACGGGGTTTATTCATCCGT
>JADZDJ010000150.1 GCA_020851115.1 Pirellulales bacterium | reverse complement strand
CGTTCTTGTTGTCGTCATCGTTGTTGACGAAAACTCGTTTCCCAGGAAACGTAGTTTCAATCTCGTCCTCGGCCTCCGTGCCGTCGATCGCGCCCGTGTTGTCCGAGTCGGTATCTAGATCCATGGTGATGATCTTGACCGTGAACACCATGTCGTTGAAGTCGGCGTCGTTGTCGAGCCGGCCACCGGGGTTCGGCGCGATGGCCGTGTTGTTGCTCAGATCCTCGATCTTGTATTTATTCTCGCCGGCCGTCTGGAAGTGCGCGTAGCCATCGTCCTTGTTGGCCACATGGATCGAGAACCAAACGTTGGGACCTCCGTCTTGCAACATGTAGAAGGCGATGTAGGTTCCGGCCGCGACGCTGGTGAGCGTGGTGGCGCCAGCCGTTTGAGCACTGCTGAAGACCTGCTGGCCGGCGCTCAAGGCAGCCGCTTGATAACCCGGTTCATCGGGAGCAATGCCGCCCACTTCTCCATCCTCGTTGGTTTCGTAGAACCCAAGCGCATTATTGTAGTCGGCATGACGAGTGTCCCATTTGAAATGCAGGCCAACCCAATCGTTGGACGTGCCTTCAATTTCGATCGGCGGCAGCGCCGCTGCCGCTTGCTCGCCCTCACCCGACATCTGCGCCGCCGCCGAACGGCCGCCGGGCACTTGCACCACGCCACTTGCAATGTTTGTCGGCGTTGCCAACGGCTGCACCCAGCCGACGGTGCTCTCGTAGAACTTCATGGGGGCGTCGCTCTTGTACCCGGCCGCCGGCGTCAATGCGGCGATGCGATCGTAGGCTCCGCCCAAAGCTAACTCCGCGGCATTCCCAAAAGCAGCACTGCTCGTCGAGGCGGTTTGTGCCGTATTACTCGAATTTAATCGCCATTGGGACAGATCGAACGCCGTGATGCGGCCGTCCATGTCGGCGTCGGCAGCGGCCAGGTATTTGCTGGTGCCTTGCTTTGCACCATACGCGCCGCGGATCAAATCGGCATCGGCCGTATCGACCTGATGGTTGCCATCCACGTCGCCGACCAAGCCGACACTGATTCGATACACACCTTTCGCATTATTCTGCCCATGGACGACCAGCGCGTAGCTCCCCTTGGCCAGCTGCGCAAGCACGAGACTCGCCTTACTGCCTGCGACATCATGCCGAGAGAAACTCGGCGCGATCAATTTCCCAGTGGAGTCTCGAATGCGCAGCGCCGCAGGATCGACCGGCGAATTGCTGCCGGCCTCGACATGGAAGCTCAAATAGGCAGGCTTATCGCCCAGAGAAACGTGTTGCGGGTCGAGCGTCACCGCGATTCGATCTTCGGCTTCGCCGCGGTTGATCGAGCCTTGATATTCGGCAAAGAGGTTTGCCCGCGAGAGCATCTGCCGCGGCTCCAGCCCTTCGAAGCAACGGTGGTAACGGCGAGCAGCAGGGGATTTTCGGAAGGAGGGCTTGCGACGACGTAACGATGGAAAAAGCTTCATGGAACATCCTTGAAAGTTCGGGAATTTGAAGTCGGGCGCGAACGCGTGAACTTGCGAACGGATAACGAATTCAGGCAGATCTCTGGCGGCCGAACCAAAGCAAAGTCGCCGCGGCGGTAAGGGCCAGCACGGCCGCTCGCGGCTCCGGCACGACCGCAACAAAGTCCAACGGCGGACCGTCGCTGGCCGTCAGAGGAATCGACGACAAGGGATTTTGGGCGTTGAACCGCGTGGCATCGACGAAATCGAAGCCGAGGCTTCCGCTGCCGGCAGCCAGCACAGTGACCTCGAACGTAAAAAAGGTTCCGTCGGCCAGAATGTGATCCGAGGGATCGACGCCGAACGTTTGAAACGTCGCATCGGCGAGACCCGCATCTTCCAACGAGAAAAAATCGGCTGGGCTTGGCACGATGTCGCCTGCCGTGATGACAGGCGGACTCAGCAGACTGCTGTCGTAGACGACCGTCGCTGCGATGAAATCGACCTCTTGCCCGCTAGCGATGCCAGAAAGGTTGATTTCGAAGGTGACTGGCTGGCCGACGACGAGGTGGTCGAGATCCGCCGCGGAAGACAGCGACAGTGAAACTTGCCCGTACGAAATTTGAGCGGACAGCAAAACCAGACCGGTCGCTATCGTTGTAAATTGTAGGCAATACATGCTTCTCTGCTCCCCATTAGTCCGACGAACGCTTGCATGAATACGCTTCGATATTCGATAGTCGAGTAATAGTGAACTTAGTATTACAACCTGACTGAGTGGCACTCTATAGATGTATCTCCAATTTGTCAACAGTCGGGTTTCGACATTTATGAAAAATCTAATGCTCGACAATTTTGGCGCTATGGCGAATACGGGCAGGGCAGGCGTGTCCTTCAGTCACGGGCCTGTAATTTCCAATAGGGCGATCGGAGATCCATTTGACGAAGGACCAAGTCCTCAGCGCCCACTGTGACTTTTTTCGAGGCGCAGAGGGCGTCCCGAATATCAAAGGAGCGAAACGACTATTCGCCTGCCTCTCGTACCGCGAGCCATTGAACTAGTGAATGACCCTGCCGATTTCTTCCTGCTTGACAACTAATATACATTCGATACAATGCACCCCATGCCCGTCATGGGCATGGCCCGGCAACGGTTGCCGCCGGCCCCGATATTATTCTGGCCTTGGCTACCTCACGCATTCGACAGAAGGGACAGATGGATAGATGCGAAATCTGGAGCAGCCGGGAGATTCGTCGCAAAGTATGGCCCCGCAAAGATGGCGCGCACACCACCCTGGTCTTCGCAATCTTCGTGGCACCACCTTCCCAAAACCCACTCCAACCCCGGCCGCGGCAGCAAGAAAGGAACCTGGATCAACGGTCTTCCAGCAGCCGCCCCCCTTATTTTCCATCGACCCTCGCCACGCCTCAAACCTCAAAAACACTCGTAAATTCCCGATCCATTTCGCTTCCGCCCGCCAATTATTTGCGCACCCCCCCGGAAATGAACCGGATATGAATGCCGCGAAAATCTTCACGGCGCTCGGGAAAACCGCACTTCTTCCGCTCCTTCATTTCCACGCAAAAAAATATTTGTAAATCACGCCGCGACGCCAACCGCGATTCCCGCGGCATTCCAGGCGGTTGCAGGTACGCTTCGTCTCGCCCTTCACAAAACGTAAGTTACTCTCCGCCTCTTGACGCGCGGCGAATTGCCGATATGATACACGGGTACAGTAATCATAAACACAGAGATACAGAACGGCCGGGCAAGCAATCGGATCGCCGAATCGTTCGTGAGATCCGCGACCGATGTCATCCCATCAGCGGCACTTCCAAACCGCGATCGGGTTTATGCCTGGTCCGTGGTAAATTGCCCCTAACTCCTAATCCATTTGATCCAGCCAATCGTTAGACTCTCGTGAAAGTTCAAATCGAATTCCCTGTGCCAAAGGAAGCTGGTCTGAAAAGTTGACGGTGCTGGTGACGCGGCGCATGTATTGCTTCCAGGCATCCGAGCCGGATTCGCGCCCGCCGCCGGTTTGCTTTTCGCCGCCGAACGCGCCGCCGATTTCAGCGCCGCTGGTGCCCAGATTTACGTTGACGATGCCGCAGTCGGACCCTGCCGCCGAGCAGAACAGTTCGGCCTCGCGCACGTCGCGCGTCAAAATCGCGGACGACAGACCCTGGGGAACGGAATTATGCCAATCGAGGGCCTGCTCAAAGCGTTCGTAGCGAATCAGATACAAGATTGGCGCGAAGGTTTCCTGTTGAATGATCGCCGCCTCCGCGCCAATTTCCACGAGCGCCGGCCGAACATAAAACCCGCCTTCCGGAACACCGTCGTGAATGCGATTACCGCCGTCAAGGATTCCACCCTGTTCGGCTGCCGCGGCCAACGCGGCTTGCATGGTTTGGAACGCTTGCTCGTCAATGAGCGGGCCGACCAGAACCCCATCCTGCCTCGGATCGCCAATGGGGAGTTGCTGAAACGTCGCCAGCAATCGGTCTCGCAATTGGTCGGCAACGGCTGCATGAACAAACAAGCGGCGCAGGCTCGTGCAGCGCTGACCGCAAGTGCCGGCGGCGGCGAACACGATCGAGCGTAGCGCCAAATCCAGATCGGCGCTTGGGGCAACGATCATGCCGTTGTTGCCTCCCAGTTCCAAGAGCGAACGCCCTAAGCGGGCGGCCACGGTTTGCGCCACGGCACGCCCCATGCGTACCGATCCGGTCGCGGAAACCAGCGGCAATTCGACGCTGGCGGCAAGTCGCCGACCGACTTCCGCGCCGCCAAGGACGACGCTCGACAACGCCGGCGGAGCGTCGACAAAATCGGCTATCACCTTTTGGAGCAGTGCATGGCAAGCCAAGGCTGTGAGCGGCGTTTTTTCCGACGGCTTCCAAACGACCGGGTCGCCGCACACCAGCGCAATCGCGGCATTCCACGCCCACACAGCCACGGGAAAATTGAATGCGGTAATAACGCCGATCGGTCCGAGCGGATACCAAGACTCGGCCAACCGATGCATCGGACGCTCGCTGGCGATTGTTTTACCGTAGAGTTGGCGACTGAGTCCGACGGCAAAATCACAGAGATCGATCATTTCCTGGACTTCGCCCGCGGCTTCCTGGCCGATCTTTCCCACTTCCCAAGTAACAAGCGCCGCCAAATCGGATTTCACTGCTCGCAATCGCTGACCAAATTGCCGAACCAATTCGCCACGCACTGGAGGCGGAACGATCCGCCACGCGCGAAATGCCTCAGCGGCGGCCTCGATTGCCGATTGCACTTGCTCGACACTCGCAAATCGGAGTTCCGCAAGTGTTGAACCGTCGATCGGGCTGCGAACGACATGCAGCCCGCCTTGGCCGGCCTGCCGGCGGTCGCCGATCGACAAGCCGCAATCCAAGTCGGCAAGGCCAAGTTTTCGTAGCAGCGATTGCAGGTTTTGATCCATGACTACTGATGGGCG
Source organism: Pirellulales bacterium (assembly GCA_020851115.1). Taxonomy (GTDB): domain Bacteria; phylum Planctomycetota; class Planctomycetia; order Pirellulales; family JADZDJ01; genus JADZDJ01. The sequence goes on along the minus strand of JADZDJ010000150.1, from coordinate 16,258 downwards.
GCTCCGATCAAACCGTGCTGAATCGCGTCGCGGTAGTCGATGCATAACGTTTGCCGAAGCGATTATTCATGAATTGGTCGAAATCGACGTCCTCTTGCCGGACAAAGCCTTGGTTGGCAAGTTTGCCCTCCAGATACAAATCCAGCACGGCACACAAGCCACTGGCGGTCGTCAACTGAATGGCGCTCCAATGCTCGCCGTCGATTTCGGCGTGATAGATTTTTCGGGCGTCGCTTCGCTGCACCAACTCGCCCTTGCGATAGCCGGTCACGGAGCAAAAGGTGACAACAACATCCTGGTAGGTGATTGGCAGGGCGGTTTCCAAAATCTCCTTGAGCAGGTCGCGCCGCTGCGACAGACGCAGTTCGTTAACGAGCAAATTCATTGGATCGCGGTGTCCCAAATACCGCACCGTCTTGTAATTCAATTCGCGAACTCGGCCCGCGAGCGTTTCGGCGAGCGTTCCCAAGCCGCCGCTGGTGTTGAAGGCCTCGTACCGCACCCCGTCGAGCGAGAAGCTCTCCAACCCTTCAAGCGGCAAAACGGTCATTCGCTGGCCGTTGTGAATTGCATCGCAGGGATTGCAATATTCGTTGATCAGCCCGTCCGTTGACCAGGTGAGGTTGTATTTCAGCGAACCGGTCGGAAATTGCGGCAGCGCGCCGACACGCATGCGGACTGTGGCAATCTGATCGAAATATTTTCCTAGATGATAAGCGACAATGGAAATAAACCCCGGTGCCAAGCCACACTGAGGCATAAAGATTTGCCCTGGCTTGGCGGCCGCGGCGACTTCGCGCACTCGTCGGGTCGATTCATGGTCTTCGGTCAGGTCAAAATAGTTGACCCCCGCAGCCAGCGCAGCTTCGGACACCAGCGGATTGTGTCGAAAGCTCAAGGCCGAAACTACCGTGTCTTTGCCTTGTAGGGCGTTCAGAATCGCCTGCCGATCACCGGCATCGATCAGAACCGTCGGCAAGCCGGTTCGAGCGGAGATACGCTCCAGCGAAGGGGCATGCAAGTCGGCGACTACCACGTCGTAATCGCCCGAGTCGACGAGTAGCCGCGCGATCATACGGCCGATTTTTCCCGCGCCTAGCAGCAACACTCGATGATTCACGGCAGAACTCCCCGAATCGGCGCAGCGGACGTAGAATGTTGTAGGCGCCCTATCGAACTACGAACCGAACGTGAAAACTCCTATCTCTAGGATACGTCCGAATGACATCGCTTGCGACCTCACGGACCGACAAATCGTTTCAGTGGTTGCCCCAACCCGCGGCGGCGGCATTCGTCGATCGATTGCTAGCAGGCTACGTCGAGCGCCACCCGCGGCTGCGCGAACTGGGCAACGAAATGCTAGCGCAAACTGGCACGCGACTTGTTGACTGGCTCGATCATCTGGTGATTCCCTCCGACGACTCGCTGGCCGTCGAAACGCTGCATGTGGGTTACGAGGTGGCCGACGATTTGGAAACCACCGTCTTTCGCCATGTCGAAGGAATGTTCCCACCGCTCGTCGTCAGCGATCGACGTTTGCACGGCGAACTGACGGCAGGTGTGGCGATTAAGGTCGAACGCCTCGATCAGTTTCTCCAAATTCACGGTCTTGCGGATAAAATTGTTCCAACTGGCGCGGCCGGGGGCAAGTTTCGGACGGCATTGGTGGATGCAATCGACCATGTCAGCCTTTGGATCGTCGAGCGTCACGGGTTCGCTGGTTTCGCGTTACCATTGGAATCGGCTGAGCGAATTGCAGCGGCCGAAGCTCATTTTCAGCAGTTTCAAAGCCGCCGCCGCGAATTCGGCGATCCGGCCGACGGCTTCTTGTACGCCCAGCATCTGATCCAAGCCGCACAGCGCGAAATCGGCGTTGATTGGGCGGCCGATCGATTTTTCGCCGCCGAACGCGAGTATTGGCAAAGCCGCAACCGAGCGGCGCAGGTTCAATATGCACGTCAACAGCGACTAGGATTGGGCTGGGCGAATCATGATCATCATACCTTTCGATCCAGCCGTCGCTGGTTTTTCGACCTGATCGCATCGCTCGAACTGCTGGGCTTCCAGTGCCGCGAACGATTTTATGCCGGCCGCGAGGCAGGCTGGGGCGCGCAGGTGCTTGAGCAGCGTACCTGTGGATTGTGTGTATTTGCGGATGTCGATTTGTCTCCCGACGAAGTTGCAGGTGATTTTGCCCATCAACCTCTCGGCGAGCGTGGCGTACTGGGCACGGTCGGCCTGTGGTGCGCGCTTCACGGCGAAGCGTTTCTCGAAGCAGGAATGCACCATCTGGAAGCGCAGTTCAGTTTCGATTCGGCCCGCGAGCAATTGCAACAGGCCGACGTGAAATCGATGGCCCCCTTCACCGACCTGCCGTATCTGCGCCAAGCTTTCACTGCTGGTGAGCGATGGCCGGTGCGCACCCAGCGGATCGATCGTTTGCTCGCGGATAGCAAAATCACGCCGGAGCAAGCCCATAAATTCCGCCGCGAAGGCGCCATCGGCTCGCATCTGGAAGTGCTCGAACGAGGCGATGGCTACAAAGGTTTCAACCAAACAGGCATCAGCGACATCATCGGCCGCACCGACCCGCGACGAGAAGCGTGACTTGCTCCCGATGTGCGATTTGCGCTGCGCAAGCAGAGCCGCCCGCGAATGGCCTCAACTCCTTTGCTGGATTACGTCGTCGCCCACATGCTTTGCTACGTCGAGTACCGCGACCATTCAACGGCATTCTGGCGGCTAGTCGCGCAGTTCTTTTAATTCGTGGTACATCGTGTTTTGATGGACCTTGGGATCGAACTTCGCGATCACGCCGGCCTTTTCCATCTCTGGTCGCATGTGAATCGTTGCGCCATAGCCGTTGTCGCTGATGGATTCGACCGCGAAGGGATGGAACGAGAAGATGCCGTCGCTGCCGCGGATGCGGCCGTACCAATCGCGGCCGGGATTAAAATCGGTGACCGGCTTGTTCACCGAATCGTGGCAACGTAGGCACGAGGTGCGATCGACTTGTACGAATCCGCCATCGTACTTCGCCGGTACGATATTGAAGCCCTTCGACGACGTCGGTGCGTATGCTTTGACACCGCTGGGCGATTCGCGCCACACTTCGCCGATCGCCGAACGGAAGGTGGTCGATGTCAAAAGTTCGCCGACCAATTCGTCGTCTTCGATCGGCGGCAGCGTATCGACGCCCATCGATTGGTCGAACGTGCGCTTGGCAGGCTGGTGGTCGGCAAGTTCCAGCGTTCTCATTTCGAGCGGCTGCTCGAGATGTTCAACCACGCGAACTAAGTTCGGCGCATTTTCCCAATGAGGTCGTAGTTGTTTGATGCGCTTCACCAATTCGCCGGCGGTTGGAAACGGGCGAAACACGTCCACGTCCCAATAGCCGAATTCGCGGGTGCGAATCCGCATTTCAAAGGTGTAAGCATAGCCGTCGGGGCTAGCCATCGACAAAATTTCGCCGACGACAGCACCGACAGGGAAAGTCCAGGCGTAACCGGTGCTGCTGTCACCGCGGAGTACTTTGCGATGCCACACGACTGGCCGCGTCTTGCCATCCGTATCGAGCGGCAGCCAGAGGAATCGCACGGTTTCGACGTTTTTTGTGCGATGAGTGCCTGCCGGGTGTCCCCAGGGGAACTCTCGGTTGCCGTTGCCATAAGGCTCGCCGCCATCGGCCGAAATGTTGTAGTTGGCGTTGTGGATACCTTGCAAACCGCCGCCCCAAAACTGATACGCCCGCGGAATTTCGGCATCGGTGTACAGAATCAATCGTGGATCCGTCAGGATTTTTCTCAGGTCGGCATCGGCCACATCGGGGATTCTCGCCCGCAAACGCCGCTCTTTTTCAACCGACATCAATCGGACAGTTGTAGCGGGGCTAGCCTTGACATGCTCGGAAACCTTTGCCGACACCGATTCGGCTTGCTTGGCCGATGGATCGGCGGACACACTGGCAACCGCACCTTCATTGCCAGCCAAATTGGATTGAGCGAACCCGGCGGACAACAAGACAGACAGCCCCAGGAACAAACGAAACATGGAAACGCCTCCTTACAACAAACTACGAACAGCCAGCCGCGGCGATCTACGAGTCGCTACGAAGCGCAGTTGGCAAAACCAACGAACCTCGAGTCTCCATCGTCGAACCTGTCCCGGCCTTCGCGACGAAGATGTTCTTAATCGGCAGGAAGTAATACGGTAGGAGTTCCGGTATGCCCACAAAGTTTTCGCAGACGGCCAGAACAATGAATCGTTGCCCGAAGCTAGCAGCCAAAAAATGGACTGCCAACCCCCTTTCATGAGATCCGCCTTTTCCTTGACTGCGCAGCTTTCGCGATTTAACAAGAATCGAACTGATCCTTATTCAACTTCCTGCGGCGTGGCTGTGAATACAGGATGATTATGGCAATCGCGGTAGTCAAAAGAACATGAGAACAGGCGCGCACCAGGGGCGATCGACTGGGAGAATCATACTTCCACGCGGCCACTCGCGACACATTTCGATTTCGGATTTGCGTCCAACAAGTAGCGGTAGCGGCGGTCCCACATCCTGACGGGTGTGGTTCGGAAATGCGTGAACCTTCAGCTTGAATGCGTTAATCTTCAATGGTCAACGAATGACTTCCGCGAACTCTTCGGCATTTCCGAATCGCGGTTGACAGTCCCCGAATCGCAAGCTGATCGCCGTGGAAATCCTGTCCCACCCGTCCGGTTTGTGGCGATTGAACGACAGAATGTGACAAAGTCGACCTCCCGGCGGTATATCAAGCGGCCATTGGAGCAGGCATCGCGGGAGTGCTGCGATGGAAAATGGCAACGGTGTAGCAGTTCCAAGGGGCGTGTCCGCCTTGATTTAACGCTACTTTTTCGGCACAATGCTAGGCTGATGAATTAAGGTCGATTCTTTCAAACCTCATCCCCCTCGATTTGCGCTATGGTCGTGTTGGAAAGCATTGAGCAGCTAAAGCAACGCTACACTGACAAATATGTGGTCGTCGATGCCACGGTTCCCGAATTGGCGCGGTTTGGTAATGCCGTGGGCCTAGTGAAAACGGTGAACATGAATGGTCGAGCGCTGGTCGAATTCGATCAGTATCTCAACATTGGCTGGTACGACATCGACTTGGGCTATTTGAAAGTCGTTCCAAAACCAGAACCTAAGAAACCGACTGAAGCAAAGCATAAATCACCTGATAAAGCTGCCGAAAAGCCGGCTCCGGTCAAACCTGCCGCGGCCAAGGCGGCCACAGTAGCTCCCGTCGCCGGAAAGCCAAGCACTGCGGATATTTTGGCTGCCGCTCGCGCTAAGAAGGGGACCAGTCCGGCGGCAACGCCTGCCGCCAAAGCCTCGCCGGCTGAAGCTCCTGCAACACAAACAGCGCCCGCCGCTAAACCCACTTCTGCAGGAAAGCTATCGACGTCCGACATCTTGGCCGCTGCACGCGGCAAAGGAACCGCCCCAGCGGTTCCCCCGGCGACAAAGAAGGCAGAAGTTAAGCCTGCGCCCACTGAAGCCGCCGAAGAACCAGCGCCGGTAGCGGTTGCCGAACGGCCGGTCGTCGAAGCCGCGCCGATAAAGAAGGTCGCCGCTGGGCCGAAGCCAACGACTATTGCCGAGAAAATTGAATACTGCCGACGAGTCGATGCGAAAGGTTAATCGACGAAGAGGGGAATCTAGATTCCAGGATGTGGGCTATTCAATATTGCCTGCGTTTCACTCGTCTTACAAAACCTGACATCCCAAATTTCATGGCGAAAGGAGTCCGGCCATGCCAACCGCTACTGTTGAGCCTGCTGCGCCAGCCGTTTGTCACTGCTGGTATCGTCGAAATTGGAAATGGGTGGCGCCGCTCTTGGTGCTGCTGGTGATCATTGGGGTCGGACTGGTGCTTGCTTGGCCAATTTTGCAACCTTGGTTCCACGAGCGCTACGCGGCTTCGCTGAAAGAAATCCGTGAAAGTCCGCAGGTGATCGAAAAACTTGGCGAGCCGATCGAACCGACCAGGATTCTGCCCGGCGGCAGCATTACCATGCAAGGAGATCGGGGAGAAGCCAGTTTCAATTTCGACGTGAAGGGACCGAAAGGAACAGCAAAGGTCAGCAGCAGATCGCGGTATATGGATGGCCGCTGGGACTTTAACCAGTTGGAGCTGACTTTCGACGACAATTCGCGGTTAGATCTGACCAAGGCAATTTTTGCGCGAGAAGGAGACGACACGCCCAAATTCGATCCTTACGCCAAGCAGCCCGAAATGCCCAAGCCCAATCTGCCGCGAAACATCGAAATCGAGACAAAAAATATCGATATCGATATTCCAGGTGCAACGAAGTAAGACGGCGCGTTGGCTCATGGCGGCGGCTTTTCCAGCGGCGGGTAACCCGATTTTTGTCGCAAAGCGTTGAGAGCCTTAAAGACTGGCGGCCGCATCGCAATCCATCGCTCTAGTCGCCGCTTTCCGGGCACATCGAGCAGCGCCAAACCAAGCAGAATGCACAGCACTCCTTGTCCTGGCGTGAACAACATAATCGCGCCGGCGAAAAACAGCATGGCTCCCAGTACGTTCTTGCCCAGCAAAGCAACCATGCGCAGCGCCGGATGCGCCTTCTGCCACGCCAGCCGTGACGGGCGATCTCGCGAAAAATAATCAACCGGTATCCGTACGACGATCAGCGGCAACGCCACCGCCGCGGCACCGAGCATGACTACCGAAAGCGCGATCAGCGCCCACATGGCAGTTTGATGATGATGTGCGAGCCAGTCGGTTGCAACGCGGAGCATGGCGATTATCGGCACGGCAAATCCAGTACGATCGGTCTTACCAGGCTTCAACTTGTGTGCGAGAATAGTAGTTGCACTCGATTTGGGCAGCTATCTCCTGCTCAATAGGATGTGACGCTGTTGGCTAGCCTCAATCACTCCCATGAGGAAACTTGTTTCGCGCAGGTCGTCGCTGTGCGCCGGTCTCCTACCCCGCACTTGACCTGAACCGAAAGCCCCCTAAGGCGAGACCCACGCGCAATTCCCAGAAACCCTTGGTCGAAAAATTGGCGCGGTCGGTAGACCAGTGCCGCAACCAGTGTGCAATTCGCAATGGGTCGCAAGCTTGCGACGAACGTTTAGCACCAATCCCCACGGACTCCAAAGCTATTATGCGACAAGCGGGCACACTCTCCAACCGGCAACTTGCCGAGCGATTTGCCGATTATTTACTGACGCAAGGAATTTCGGCGAAAGTCGATGCGGAGGGCGACCGTTGGGCCATTTGGATTCACGACGAAGACCAACTGCCGCAGGCCAGGGAAGTATTGCGAGAGTTTGCCGTCGACCCGGAGGCGGAGAAATATCGCTCGGCCGGAGGCGCTGCGGAGGTGTTGCGGGAGCAATATGCACAGGCAGACGAGAAACGACGCAAGAACCTGATCGAACTTGGCGATCGCTGGCGCGGCGGAAGCGGCCTGCGGCCGTTGACGATGGCATTCATCGCCATGTGCATTTTCGTCTCGTTGGCGACGAATTTTGGCAAAGAAAACAACGTCCTCTTACAAGCGATCATGTTTCAATCGTTCGACGAAAATGGCCTAGCGCCGAGCGCGACGCACGATATCGAACACGGACAGATCTGGCGGCTGGTGACACCGATCTTCTTGCATTTCCATCCATTACATTTACTGTTCAACATGTTCTGGTTGTACGATTTAGGTTCCGCCATCGAAACTCGTCGGGGCACGGTGCGGTATGGATTGCTGGTGCTGGCAACCGCGGCACTCTCGAACTATGGGCAATATTTCTTTTCGTTTGAGCTGAAGTGGACGCCAGATCCTAGCATTCGTTTTGGGGGCATGTCGGGGGTCGTGTACGGTCTGTTTGGTTATGCTTGGATGAAGTCTCGTTTCGATCCGCTCGTTGGATTACGAATATCTAGCCAAGTGGTAACGCTGATGATTGCTTGGTTGTTTCTCTGCTGGACCGGTGTGATCGGCTCGGTGGCCAATTGGGCTCACGCGGTGGGATTGCTCTCTGGCATTGCCATTGGGTATCTGCCGATAGTCTGGCGCAAGAGAATGAAGCCGTAATCTCGGTCGTGGTCGCGGAGACCGACTGGCGACTATGATAGAACAATGAGAGGATGCGATTGGGCAGCGCCTCGAATCTGCCGCAAACACCGAATCAGGTTGGAATTGCCGATGCGCGCCGTTATCGTGTCGCTGTTGCTCGTCGCGCTGTCGCCCATGGCGGCAGCACAGCGATCCGCCGCCCTGCCGGTGATTGCTGTCGTATGCCCGCAGGAATATCGCGCGGAAATGCGGCCATGGGTCGAGCGGCGGTCGGGTCAGAATCGGGTTGAGTTTGTTGCCGACACCGGTTCGGCTGAACAGATCCGCGCCCGCATTCGCTCACTGTCGAAAAAAGCAAAGGTGCAGGCGATTGTCATCGTGGGAGATGCGCCGCCGACGCTTCTCAGCGCCGCGACCAAGCCGGCCAATCAGACTCCAACGTTTTTCCTGCCGGGAAAAGTAAACCTTTACTGGGGAGGTAGCGCGGAATTTGCCAGCGATAATCCGTACGCCGATTTCGACGACGATGGCGTGCCCGATGTTGCCATCGGCCGCCTGCCGGCAGATTCCGCACGCGAATTGGCCGCAATGATTCGCAAGATCTTGGCCTACGAAGACAACCGCAATTTTGGGCCGTGGCGCTCGCAGATCAACCTGGTCGCGGGCGAAGGCGGTTTTGGGCCGGTGGTCGATGGCGTGATTGAGGCAGCAGCGCGAAGGTTCATCACTTGGGGCGTGCCGGCCGCCTATCGCTCCACAATGACGTACGCCAATTGGCAAAGCCCTTATTGCCCCGATCCAAGACACTTGCACGAATGCAGCCTGGAGCGGATCAACGAAGGCTGCTTGTTTTGGGTTTATATCGGGCACGGTTCGCCGCGGCGGGTGAAGCCTGCTGATTTTCCCGATGGGCCGCAGCCGATTCTCAGTTGGGAGGATTGCCCCCGGCTGAACTGCGGCAATGCTCCGCCGATTGCAATGTTCTTAGCCTGTCACATAGGATCATTTGCAGCGCCCTCGGATTGCCTCGCGGAAGACCTACTGCGCGCTGCTGGAGGGCCTGTGGCGGTCATTAGCGGCTCGAACGTGACCATGCCCTATGCGATGTCGGCTTTGGGACGCGAAGCGATGCGAGAATTCTTCGACGGGCGACGCGAAACTGTCGGCGAACTTCTGTTGCACGCCAAACGCGGCATGTGCCGCGGAGATGGGGTGCCGTTCTGGTCCGCGATTCATGCGCTGACCGTGGCCGCTGCGCCGGCGAGTCTACAACCAAAGGAAGAGCGGCGGGAGCATCTGCAATTGTTCAATCTTTTTGGCGACCCGACCATGAAAGTACGAATACCGCAAACTGCGAAAATCACGGCACCCAAAACCGCTTCTGCTGGCCAATGGATTCGCATCGCCAGCGATTCGCCGATGGACGGCAAGGCGGAGATCGAACTGGTGGTTCGTCGCGACCATTTCCGTCGCGCGCCGAACGAGCGATCGGCCTATCGGATGGGCGATGCGGCAAGAGCCGAGTTCGAGGCCACCTATCGCGAGGCCAATGATCCGCGATTAGCCAGCGCGAAACTTGACGTGTGCAAAGGGCGGTTTGAAACCGAAATTGCAGTTCCCGCCGATGCTTCTGGCCCGTGTCACGTGCGAGTATTTATCGAGGGAACGGACGATTGCGCGGTTGGGGCAAGTGACATCTTGATTGGTAACGAGAAACAATGACGAGTGAGTCGTTGCATTGAAACCTGCGCCCTCATCAAACGGTAAAGCCCCCGATAGCGAGTCGGGGGCTTTTTCTTTAGCGAGTCGTATCAGATGGTGCTAGGCGGTGTTAGCGAGACACTTACTAGCGGAGAGAGCGTTCACATCAACCAACCACTGCGAGAGAGTATTCTTTTTCGAGTCATTTTGCTGGCCTGCGTTAGCGAGACGCGACCAGCGGAGAGAGCGTTCACATCAACCAACCACCGCGAAAGAGAGCAGTCAGAAACCGCTTTAGGCGACTTCTTGCTTCTTCCAAGCTTTGCGTCCCATCAGCACCATTCCGAGGCCGCCGACGAGTGCGAGCATGATCGTTCCGGGTTCAGGAACCACGGTGGTGAAAATTTCGAAGTCCTTCTTGTCGATGAAGGACAAGCTGTTTGACTCGCTCTGGGCGAACAACGTGTTGTCTAGCACAAGATTGATTTTCGTGGCTCCAGGGACCGCAGCCAGATTGAAGCTGACATTGGCACTCCAAGGCTGACCGACGAGGGCACCACCGTTGGAGGCGAACTGAATTCCGCCAAAGGCTGTGGTCGAAGCAGCCGCACCGCCGTTGGTGTACACAATCGTCTTGGGCAGATTGATCGGGGCAACGGGAAGGCCGTTGACCTGAGTAACCTTGGCCTGGATCGAGTCAATCGAGATGCCGACCTTCGTTCCGGCCGGAGTGCCGCCTAGCAGGGAGTACGATCCGAATTCCGAAATCCAAAGCTGATTGATGTATTGGTTTGCGTTCGCTGCCATCACGGTCGTGGTGAGTAAGCCATCGGTGAGGGCGAAGCTGCCATTGGAGGCGGAAGCGTTAAATCCGAGTGGATCGAAATCGAGCGAATTGCCGTTCAACGTCGGAGGGCCAAAGAGGGCGGCCGGATTCGGGCCGGGAACCTTGGTCGGCTCTTCGGTCACGTTCAAATACATAATGTTTGGCCCGACGAAGCTGCCATAATTAACGGCAGCACTCGCGGCTTGGGCCACAACCAGACTGCCAAGTAAGGCAGCAAACCAACTCGCACGGCGGAACATCTTTGCAGGCTTCAACATGGTAGTACTCTCTCTCTCGCTAAAAAAGGTTGGTTGATGTGATCGCTCGCTACGATCATATCTCCTAGTCATATTTATCGTTGGTGGCTATCCAACGCTAAATCCAAAATCGTGTGACAGTGAAGGTTGAAAGGGTTCATACTATTCGTATTTCTCGATCTGTCCTTGCGTCTAGTTCTGCTCGTGTGTCTAGGTCAACTTGAGTTTCTGAGTTCCCCTACACCTACGTGCCATTGAACGTGCGCTCCGACGTGTTCGATTCTTACGCTCCCTTGCGGCTTCGCAGCCACCTCTACAAAAAGTTACAACTCAAAAGGTTCGTTTCGGTCAACTCACTACTGCATTTGTTTTTGTGGCAAACTCGCCGTTTCGGTCAAACCCGTTAAATCCGCCGACGCGAACAAGCTTGCTAAATCGGACCAACTAACCACCTCAAACTTTACCGTTCGTTCGTTGTATTGTGTGTTCTTTTATGCCCGTTGAACGACCGCCAGCGTTAGCGGCCAATCGGGCAGGGTTGTGCTACCAGGCAAAACGCTTGTTGCGGCGGCGGTGAATGCCGTTTACCGAACGCGGGCGGGCACTGCGGCGCTCGAACGCATGCTTACGCATTTTCAAGTCGCGGCTCTCATCGCGTCGGGTGTACGTCACGGCAAAGCTATCGTCGCTATTGTCTTCGTGCGTCCAATTGTTCGAGGTACTCATGGCTTTAATCCTTTCTTGAACGGGTTTTCCGAGCGTCTGCTCGGATGAACGAAACGGGATTAGCGAATTAAGCGGCAACTCGCAATGACTTGCTGCTGTGCATGCGAACGGAGACTTCACGACCGGCTACCAACATCGGATCTAAATCACTCTCCGGAGCCACGCCGGGCAGATACATCCACACGCCCAACTGGCGGGCCCAAATCTCTTCGTCGGCATCATTCGTGCGTCCGCAAACCACGGTCAGCACGTCTTTGCGGCAGGCAAATTGCTCAACCAGCCAGCGGCGGGCTTCCAAGGAAGTGTCGCCCGTCGAAGCCATATCGATCAGCACCATGCCGATGCTCTTCGAATCCACGTGTTCCAAGGCCGAGGCCGCGTCGGCACACAAGTTTTGCTGCCAGCCACATCGTTGCACCGATTGACCAAACATCATTCGCTTGAGCGAATCTGGCGAAATCACCAAGCAAGTTCCACCAGCGGCAACCTTGCGGGCAGCTCGCTTGGCCTTGCGCGGCCGATCGGCAACCGTTACGCGGGATTCAATTCCGCGATCGTCCGCCGAGAGACCTGCAACCGCAACTTGCGTCTGTTCGATTTCAAATGTCGGAGTGGCAATCATGGCAACCTTCCTTTTTTCTCTGGCGATAAAGCCGAGAGCTTTATTTCCGGCCTCTCCTAATGCACAGCACGTGCCAAAAACGGAAGGAAAAATTTGCTATCGACACAAGTTGTGGATGTAAAAGAAGTTACGGAATAATTCTTGATCATATTCCATCGCAAGGTATTCGTTTTCGATGTCACCAACTTGGTGAGGCTAATCGCGTACGAGAGCCACAAACCATTGGCAGCAAATATGTTGCGCTCGACTTCACCACGATGAGGAGGCGTCACAATGATGGTGATGTCCAATGATCGCGGGTTTGATGGGCCAAGAAAGCTCAATGGTGCCAATAGATGCACAGCCTGTGCCGTATGCTGAAGGCTCAATTCACTGAGAAATCGCAAACCGTGTTTCCTCACAATGGTGAATGTCGCCTCAAGCGTTCCTCAATTGGAGGCGGCTGCCATTGCTATTTGCTATCCTCATCCTTGACGCTCGAAATCGCGTTGAGAAAGCGTTCCATGCTGGGGCACCGGTCATTGGGGTTCGCCGGCAGGCACCACATGATGGCTTTGGCCAAGGTCTCGTTGATCTGCGGTCGTTTTTCACGAATATCGACCGGGGCAATTTGATCGTGCTCCAGCGCCGCCCGCCCATCTTGACCTCGCGGCCAGGGTAAATCGTAAGTCATCACTTCGTAAGCTGTTACGCCGAAAGCAAATACATCGACCCGATGGTCTGTCTTTCGACGCCGGACGATTTCTGGAGCCATATAGTTGGGTGTGCCGGTGCGGTTTCCCGGCTGCATAAACTCCGGCTTGGCGGGAAGTGTGAGGCCGAAATCAATCAAAGTCACTCGACTGGCATCTGGCGCGATCATGAAATTCCGCGGACAGACATCGCGGTGGATGAATCCGGCCTTATGCACCGCGGCAATCGCTTCGGCCATGCTGCGGATGATAAACAGTCGTTTGCCTTCGAGCAGCCGGTTGCGGCTAAGCAATAGCGAGTTCAAACCTGGGCCTTCGAGGAACTCCAGGACAATATATTGCTGGTTCTTCGTCGTGACGCCGTAGTCCAACGTCTTCACAATGTTGGGATGACTCAGCGCTAGGCCAATTTCTGCTTCGCTCGGTTTGCCGACAGCTTTGAACCGAGTCTCGACGATGTTGACCTTCTCTTGGTCGAGAATCTTTAGCCCCACGACTTTGCCGGTCTGGCGGTCGGTGGCCTTGTAAAAGCTCGACATCGTGCCGGAAATCGCTTCGCGCATTAACTCAAAACGGACTGCAATATCGACCTTGCTCGAGAGCAGTCCGAGTAATTTGTCGAATAACGCCATAAAGCGAACTGTTTAAAGGGCTGTCCGAGAACCGTGCAGCAGCGATTCCTTGCCGAAAAATGGCTCATCGAGCTCGCTATCGAAATGGAATGGGCCGCCAGATCGTCAAAATATCGAACGGCCCGCAATTCTTCGGGAAGCCAGGAAAGCTAGGTCGGCCTTGAATCCACTGTAGATGCGCTCGGTTGGGGGAGCAAGTCGGGTCTCACGAGACCTTCGGTCGAGATTGCATGCAGCATCGCTAGGATTGCGCACAACTTACTGCCGCGTCGTATTTCGAATCAAGTTTCACCGCGGCTTTGGCTTGTTGCCATCGCCGGTCGGAGCGACGAAAGTGCCGCCGCCGAGCGATTTGGCGTGGTACATCGCGGCGTCGGCTTGTGAAATGAGTTGCTCGGAGGTCGTCGGCTTGTGGCCTGGAAGTGCCACACCGATGCTAGCCCCAAGAGTCACTTCGACCGGTCCATCGGCGGTATCGACGAAGTACGGCAAATTGAGACGCTCGACAATCCGTTCGGCAACGTGAACGGCGTCCTGGGGCGAATCGAGATCATCGAGCAAAATCGTGAATTCGTCGCCGTCACGCCGGGCGACCATGTCTTGTGGCCGCACCACTTCGACCATTCGCTGGGCCGCTGCAATCAACAGTCGGTCGCCAAACAGATGGCCGAACCGGTCGTTGGCGGTTTTGAATCGGTCGAGGTCGATAAACAGCACTGCATAGCGATGGTTGACGCCCTGGTTGCGGCGAACGGCCCTTTCCAGCCGCCGAGCGAAAAGTTGGCGATTGGGCAACCGCGTGAGCGGATCGTGAAAGGCATCGTCGAAGGCGTCACGCGGCGATACGCCGTCGGCCGACAACCCGGCGCCGATGCGTCGGACGATCGCCAGAATTGATTCAGAGCTTCGCGGCGCGTCGGCAATTGATCGGCAGTTCGCGCCATCGGAACCGTCGTCCGTTCCACGATTCAGCCGACGGAATTGCACCCGAACGTCGCACAATTCGCCGGGTTTACCGCTGGGAAAGTGCGCAAGATGCGTAGCGCCATTGAGACCCAAGAGGGTCAGATGCTCGAAGTCGGGAAAGCATTTTTCGATTGGCAGTGGCGCGGAAACGTCCCCCTCAAGTTCGTCCACCATGGTGGCGGCCGCGGCATTCAGTGGGCGACAGGTTCCTGCGTTTGGTTCGAGCAGAAAGACGCCATCAGGCAGCGCGGCCATTGCCGCCAGCGCGGTTTGAGCGTCGCAGAGATCGGACACATCCCATCGAACCGATAGATTCATCGTTGTTTCATGTACATGAGTCGCGCGACGAAGCGACTGTTAGCTTAATTGCGCAACAAAAAGAGGGCAAGCATCCACATTTCCTTATCCGCGCGAGTCACATGTTCAATCTAGCACAACATGAAAGCCCGCCGCGTAAGCAGGGGTAACACAGAAATTGTCTGAAAATCAACGCTTGTGAACGACTCGACGGCGTCGAAGTTGGCGTGCCCACGTTTGCTTTTATTTGCCCGATTCAAGCGTCATCCGAACGACCCCCAGAGTATCCTCAGCGTCACCCGTTCACTGCCGCGAGTGTTTCTCAAAAAACGTCCACATCACATCGTTCGCGCTGACGTTCTTAGTCGTCTTGCCCAAGTAGAACGCAATCGACGGCCGACCTGGCCAGGTGTGGCCACCTCCTTGGATTTCGTACAACACGAATTCCGATTCATTTCGTCCACCGGCGTAGGTCTTGCGAATGACGTTCGTCCCGTCGTCGATCGTCGCGGGCAATGTTTCGATCTTCGGCAGCTTGTCGCAACCGTTGGCCTTCACCCATTGGTTTATCGTATGCTCGACCGAATAGAAAACCGCCAGCGATCGACTCTTCGAGCCGCGACCTCCGGCAAACGGCGCGTACTCGTCGGCCGTCCCGTGGAAGTGCAGAATCGGCACCGGGTGCCTCGGCGCGCAGCTTGGCTGTGCCATCGCCCCCCCGACAGCCGCGATTGCCGCGATGCGATCCGACATTTCGTCGGCCAGTCGATAACACATCATGCCGCCGTTGGAAATGCCGGTTGCGTAGACTCGCTTCGTGTCAACCTTGATGATTCTTTCCAGATCGTCGATCACTTTGCCGACAAACTTCGTGTCATCGATCTGTTGCAGTGCCGCATAGCCGCAGCAGTTTCCGGCGTTCCAAGTCAACAGAGGCGCCGTGGGAAGCGACCCCTGCCGGCGGGTGCCATTCGGATAAGCGACGACAAATCCCGCCTCGTCCGCTTTTTCGCTCAGCCCGCTGAACCGCACCATCACATCGGCGTTTGTCAGCCCACCGTGAAACGCCAGCACGACCGGCACGAACTTTGCCCCGTCATACGACTTGGGCACGTGGATCAGATACGTCCGCGACCGGCCGTCAACTTCGAGAGTTCGCGTATGATCTCCCGGCAAGAGCGAATCAACGACGGCAAACGCTGCAAGCATTCGCATGGTGAACATGATCATAATTATGCCTTCCAGCGCGGAACAGTAGGGCGACTCGTTGGCCTTGAATCAGCGCAACGGTTGGGGCCGCGAGGGCCGACCGGGCGCAAGAACGTTCTTGATGCTCAACGAACGATTTGGTCACAAACAACCTCCTGCGTTCGCCCGCATGCCCTGTGCGAGGCCGGGAGCCTTGCGGATCGCGACGATGGATGATGAAGGATGAGCGACTGAAGCGGTGTGATTCGTTCTCCCGTGGGTTT
>JADZDJ010000149.1 GCA_020851115.1 Pirellulales bacterium | reverse complement strand
AGGCATGACTGCAGAGTTCAATCCCAAACGCTTAACCCTTGCTCGACGACGACGCGGCCTGACCAAAACCAAGCTGGCGGGAATGCTCGGAGTCGAGGTGCGCTCGATCACGGGTTACGAGAGCGGCGAATACAAGCCGGATCGGGATCGATTGACCCAGTTGTCCGAAAAACTGCTCTTCCCCGAGCCGTTTTTCTTTGGTGATGATCTGGATGAAATTTCCCCGGACATCGTGAGCTTCCGCTCGATGTCGAAAATGACTGCTGGGCAACGCGACACCGCGTTAGGCTCGGGGGCGATCGCACTGCTGTTGAATCAATGGATCGAATCGCAGTTTGAATTGCCGCGTGCGGCATTACCCGATCTAAGCCAGGAAGCCAGTCCCGAAGCGGCTGCCGATACCTTGCGGCGGCTGTGGGATCTGGGTGAGCTGCCGGTCAAGAACATGATCCACCTACTGGAAGCCAAGGGCGTACGTGTCTTTTCTTTGTCAATCGACACGGCACAGCTTGATGCTTTTTCGATGTGGCATAGCGAAACCCCTTTCGTATTTTTGAACACCAAGAAATCATGCGAACACAGCCGTTTCGATGCGGCACATGAATTGGGGCATCTCGTGCTCCATCGTCATGCCGGGGCACGCGGGCAAGAGGTTGAGCGCGAAGCCAATGCTTTCGCGTCGGCTTTTTTGATGCCGAGGTCCAGCGTGCTTGCCAATGCACCGCGCATGGCGACAGTGAACCACTTGGTCCGCTGTAAGGTCTATTGGACGGTTTCTGTGGCGGCCTTAGCCTACCGCCTCCATGACGTGGGCCTTGCGTCCGACTGGCACTATCGAAGCTTGTGCATCGAGATCGCGCAACGCCGCTACCGCAAGACGGAGCCCAATGAAGCACCACGTGAAACGTCACAGATGCTAGCCAAGATTTTTGCTGCCCTTAGAACAGAGGGCATTACTAAGCAGAATATCGCGGCAGCATTGAACGTCCATACCGACGAGTTGGATCAATTGGTTTTTGGCTTGGCGCTGACAAGCCTGAATTCGCGAAACAATGCATCGGTCAGTTCGGCGCCAAAGCGACCACAGTTACGTCTTGTTGACGACGATAGTGAATAAATAGGACGCACTGATCGCGGGTTGGAGGAAGTGATGGCAAACCTAAGAGATACCGATAGGCTGATCCCTCTGCACACGCTGCTCAATCCACAGTCAGCGGGTTTGGGAATCTTGTCTTCATTGAGCGCACCCGCCCCATCGCTCCTCGATTCACAGCCAACGGGTCTGATGTCGTTATCCTCCTTGAACGCGCTTGCGTATTGCCCGCCATCCCCCGCGGCCCAACCGTCTCTATTGAACACGCCACCTCGCTGGATCGCTGTCCGGAAACGCTTCGACCAGTTTCATCGCAATCTGGCACTGACACTATTGCAGCAACAGGACGGCTTCAAGAAACGCTTCAGCGTCGTGAGCTGCCTTAATCGGGCTTACTACGGCACGAACTCGGACATCGACAACAGTTTCTTCATCGGCTCATGGGCGAAGGACACGGCCATTCGGCCGCCACGTGATGTAGACGTGTATTTTCTTCTGCCGCCTGCGGTCTATTCCCGTTTCCAAGGCTACGCTTGGGCGAGACAGTCTGCGCTGCTACAGGAGGTGAAAAACAGGCTCGCGGCGACCTACTCCGGCACTGATATGAGCGGCGATGGTCAGGTGGTTGTCGTCAATTTCGGTAGCTACAGTGTTGAGGTTGTGCCAGCTTTCGCGCTCACAACACCGGGACGTTATTGGATTTGCGACACGCGTAACGGCGGGTCGTACAAAGAAACGGCGCCTTGGGACGAGGTCAATCAGATCGAGGCAACGGATAAAGCGAACGCACGGAATTTGCGACCCCTCGTCCGTATGCTGAAGGCCTGGCAGGCCGTTTGTTCGGTGCCAATCAAATCGTTTCACCTCGAACTCGTCGCAACGGAATTCATCGCGCAATCGCCTTGGCGTTTGAACGACTGGTTTTACTTCGACTGGATCACGCGCGACTTCTTTACCTATCTCTACCACCGGGCAAACGGCTTCGTTCTCGTGCCTGGTACGTTCGAGGTTATCGCGCTGGGCGACGCATGGCAGAGCCGCACCCTGTCGGCATATCAGCGTGCCGTAAAGGCGTGTGATTTCGAATACAACAATCGTGTCGCTGAAGCCGGCGACGAATGGCAGAAAATTTTCGGCAGCGACATTCCTCGAACACTGTAATGAACGACCAAACCAACAACATGATTGCCGAATGCAGGCGACAAGAAGAGTCTTGCCTTTATACAGCCACCACGATTTTTGAATGGCTGAAAGCGATGCGGTGGTGGCGTGTGGGCTTCGTGATCGTCCCGATAATTCTCGGGGCCCTAGCAACCTGGCCACTGCTGGCAAAGCAGGTCGGATTCGAATGGGTCACTGGCGCTTGTGCTCTGTTTGCGGGCTTAACGCCAGCAGTGTACAAGGCGCTCGACTTCGACGTAAGCCTTGATATTCTGGCGAAGAGCGCACACGAGTTTAAAATCTTGCAGGATCGTTTCCGCCAGGCATCAAGCGTGACCGCCTTGGGCGACTTCAATATTTTCAAAGCCGAGTTCGACGCGCTCATGAAGCGCATGGATGCTGCCCGCGCGGGTAGCCTGACACCGCCAGAGCGGTTTTTCAAGAAAGCGCAGCAGAAAATCAAACGAGGCGACTACGATTTCGGCGTCGATTTGCAAAGGCAAGATAGACACGCAACCTGACATCCAGCAACATTCTCCAGCGAATATCGGAATGTTCGCCAGAACTATCCGGCTCTCGATCTACGGGACAGGTCGCTTGGCCGAGCAAGATTCCCCTGAAGTAAGACTGCGACGACGTTGATTTGATTTTCGCCAGAGTGAACGGGCAACACTCCAATGCCTCCCTCAGCGGGATACGGGGCAGACCGTTTCGCACTGTTATCCAGGACGCAGAGCACACCGACCCGCTTCCCGGTGGCGACTACATAACTCGCCGTTTGCCCGGAAAACCTTTGACAGTCTTGCAGCGATAGGTTGTTACTTGCCTCAAATTTGAGTTCGATGCGTAAGCCACGAAACGACAGATCGGTGATTCCGCCGCCTGCATGGGGGTGCTCCTCAAGTTCGGCCGCAATGAGAGGATCACGTCTAAGCTCGTCGCGTATCGCCACTTGAAACTGTGCCTCGCCACAAGCATCGTCGAACAAGGCGTCTTGCAGTGCTCGCCCTGCAAGCTTTCCTAAGGATGTGAGCACGATCAGCAGACTCTCAAGGTCCTTGGCCGTGATCAGAGACTGCCGTCGAAGCGTATTTCGAATTTCGACGAGCTTTTGATCTATGCCCCGATAGCCGGTTACCGGCGCGCGCACCAAATCGAAGCCTTCGATACGTAATGTTCGCTGCCCGACCACCGCTACCGGCTGCTCAGCCGCCTGCGGCGCAAAGGATGCCGTGTACCTGAATTCGAATGGACGTGCATTCAGGCTTTGCGGCGAATTAAGTATTGCCCTGCCGCGCTGTTGCATCGTGTACGGCGGTTCACCCCGGGGCCGATAAAACCGGAATACCGGAAAATCGTAGGTGGATTTAGGCTCAATGCTCACCGGTGACAATTGCAATTCGGTCGCGCTATCCGGCCATCGAGACACGCGAACCTCTAATTCCAAATCATGCATTTCTCCAGGCGTCAGGAAATGCGTCTCGACTGCGGGAACCCCATCGATGACGAAGCGCAAGAATGCAATCGCCAGCTCTTGTGGCTCTTCTCTTGTCTCATCGTCATCAAAATCGGTCGTGGGAATCCGAAGTCCGGCGAATTCATGGGCAAATACACCAAGCGGCAACGGCGTGATCGCCAGGGCCTGGCAGACCGGACCGACATCCTCGAAGGTGGTAACGTTGTCGATATGGGCGCCGGCACGTTTAAGTCCGCCAATGGACGACGAATCAGCGTATTCCTGCACCCACAATCGGTAGTTTTCTTTTGCCGCGCGGAGGAAGCGATCGGCGTCCGGTACTGCGCCGAGCACGCCGGCACGCCATTCAACAAGAAGCGCAGCAATCCGAACTAGTTGCGCAAACGCTGAGTAGGCCGCCCCGGTTGACGCTCGGCCATACAGAAGCCCCGTTTTGTCGAGTTCATCCGCGGCCCGACGCAGATCGTCCGGATGGCCACCCCTGGTCGGGATTGCCTGAACGAGCGACTCGACCGCTTTAATCCGAGCCGGGAAAGCCTGGGAAAGGACTGGAGTGACGTGCATAGGCTTGTCGATACTCTTCGAGCTGAATTTCCGTGGTTCTCCACTCGGCTGCCAGACCCGGAAGAAGATCGAGGTTACCGCGGGCAATCGTTGCTTCATATCTCGCGGCAATCCGATCGAGATTGGCCGCAAGCTTTTGGATCCGTTTCTCAACCGTATCAGGAATCCTGTCGTAGATCACCTGGTTGATTCGCGCGGCTTCCTCCCAGGCTCCAGCCCGCGTGAGTATTTCAACGAGCTTGAGTGGAAGATCGCGTTCCACATCCTGAGCAATAGCGATTCTCTCGATTCGCGCGCACTGTGAGTGAATCGCTGCGTCCGAAAGAGCATCGAGCGCACGCAGAACATCGTCCTGACGATAGTGTCGTT
>JADZDJ010000148.1 GCA_020851115.1 Pirellulales bacterium | reverse complement strand
CGTGAAGGCCTGGCAACCGGGCAAGTGGTCGCTGCTTTCTTTCGTGTTTTCGAGGTTTTGTGATCCGATTCCCCGCCCGGCAGCCCCAATCCCACATTTCTGCTCTCGCACCTCTTGACATGTACCTATACATGCGATAACATGGACAGGCCAGCACCATCGTTGGCGCGGCCCGCCGTGCCGAACAGCATGCGGTGGCCGATGATCTTTGACAATTCCTCCGCACATCACTACCCGCGGCCACCGCCCGGCCGTGTCACCGTTCGCTCAAGGCTCAACACTCGACGGCTTCCCCCATGCCCACCCCACGTTTTTGCATGATGCTGCTTGTTGACGCCTGCGCTATTCAAAAAACATCCAGCAACCGCCCCCTTATTTTCCATCGACCCTCGCCACGCCTCAAACCTCAAAAACACACGTAAATTCCCGATCCATTTCGCTTCCGCCCGCCGATTATTTGCGCACCCCCCCCGGAAATGAACCGGAAATAAATGCAGCGCAATTCTTCACGGCGCTCGAGCGAAACGCACTTTTTCGATGCCTTCCTTTCCACCACAAAAAATATTTTCCGAAATCGCACGATGACACCAAACGCAAATTCCCCACGATAAACCCAACAGGAGAACGAAAAGCACCGATTCAGCCAGCCATCCTGTATTGTTGCTTTGCGCAGGTCTCCTGAGACTGGGCTAGGAAACTGTCGGTTCGACGTGTCGCGCGCTCGGCCAGGCGCGGAAGAAAACAGATAGCTGGTTGTCACGAAATCTAAACCAGCCAGCACGAACGGTCTGAACCGCAGCGGTCCAGTGGCGCAAAATGATACCGTGTGGATATTGAAACCGTTAGCCATTTGCCGTTCATTGGTTGCGGCAAATCGCGCATCGCTTATTCCTTACAAATGGCTCTCCAACAGCAACCGCATCTTGCGCAGCTCGCCGACGTGGTCCACGTCCGCCACCGGCGCAATCTGCACGCACAGAGCGCGGTGGTAGCCCTCGATCTGCAGTTGCGTAATCAATCGGCTATATTCGATTTCGCCTTGACCGATGCGCACTTGAAGCATCTCTTTGGTGGTGTCGCGCAGGTGAGTATGAACCACATGCTTGATGATTTGGTTGTAGCTGCCCCCTTTGTGTGGACCGCAAATGAAATGGCTGGGGTCGAGCGTAATGCCCAGGCCCTTGACCTGCTGGCAAAGCACGGTCGCCGTTTCAGGGTCTTGCGAGATGCGGCCGCTTTCGGTGAGCAGCCCCACCACGATGCCGTCTTCCGAACCAATGCTCACCAGCTCTTTCAGACGCTGAACCTCCTCGTTGTACGGCGTCCCCAGTTCGCCGCTGCGGACGGTGATCGCAACCACCTTGGTCGCTTTGGCCAGTTTGCAACAAGCGGCGAACTGCTGGTAGTATTCTTCTCCCGGATCGGGATCGACGGCAAACGCCACCGGCGTCAGCCGCTGCGTGTTGCGGCAACGCGCGATGCTGCGTTCCAGATCGCCGAGCACTTCGGCGGGTTGCAATCCCGCATCGCCCGCGTGAATGCCAATTTCGACGCGGGAAAACTCCAAATCCACCAGGCGGCTCAGCGCCTCATCCAGCGGCAAGCCGGGAAAACAATCGGTCGAGGCAGCAACAAACACTCCATTTCTCCTTCCCACAAGAAGCCAATCCGTGTGCGTATAAGCGTGGGCCGTGGGGCAAGCATTCCTGCCTGCCAGCCTCCGAATTCGTGGCGGGCTGAAAAACCCGACCCACTAAGCTTAACGCCGATGCCCAGATCAACGCAACCGCGAATTTGCGGCTCGAAGGGCGTTATCTCACGCTTCGCCGCGAGAAGGGAAGGGACCGGACGCCGGGAATTCGGCTTTCGATTCAGGGTGGAGCGTCCAGAGCGCAATGGTCTGCGATCAATCGCATTTGCAGCAGTTGCCCCACGGTCGCCTCATTCACTGTGGGCAGTCGCACGATTGCGGTCGGCAAGCCGCTGGCCGCGCGCTGGCCGCGAACGGATTCTGCGGTTGCCCATGAAACATCGGGCAAGTTGCGGTCGAGCGTTTTTTTGCGCCCCGACGGCGCTTCTCCGGCCGGTATTGCAATGCGTAACCGATCGCGGCGAACGCTGTCCAGAAGCCATTGAATGAGCAATGATGGATCGCGTAGGCGGCTCGCATCGCTGCCGCGCCACCACTGCGCAAGCGGTTTCAGTTCCGTGGAGCAATCCACCAGCCAACCGCGAATTCCGCGGCGCTCGGTCAGCAGGTGCCAATAGCCTGCGAAATCGAGCGCCAGGTTGTCGCCAACTGGCGATGCGCGGAAGCGATCGGTCACCGTTACCGCGCCGAAAAGATATTGAACGACATCGATGTTCATTGCGGCGGCTGCCAGAAGGATGCCGGGGTGAAATGAATTTTGTGAACAATCAGCGTGCAATTCATCGATCGCTCCTGGGCCTTCTCCCGCGAATGGAAGAGGGGAGAAATGCGGTAGTCGCGGCAGATTGGCTTGCTCCGCAAATTCGACCAGTGGCGAACCGGCTGGGCCAATTAGCATCGTCCGCTCCGCCTCTTCCCCCGGAGCCGTGGTGCCGAGCAGCACATTCCAACACGCTTTGCAAATCGCTGTCAGCAATTCACTTTCGTTGCCATCGTCGAGCGCCACGATCCCCCAACTCTCATTGTTCAAATGCAGTCGCCGCCCTTGCGGTAAAAGATCGAGCAGTCCTTGAATCGCGTCGTTGCCGCTATGGGTTGAGGCAAAATAGATCCGCGGCCGGCCTCCGCGCTCGCCGCGCGACAATTCGTTATGATACGGATGACAGCAAGCCGCGAAAACTGCTTTCAGCACTGCGATCGACGCCGGCGAGCCGAGAATCACGGCTCGATCAACCGAATGCCGAAAATGCTTGGCCGCCGTCAGCCACCGCGAGAGTAAGCCACGGTGCCGCTGCGCTTGATGGTCTTCGAGCAACCGTCGCGGCCAATTCAGCCAGTGCGAGCAGTCGTCGGCTGTTGCATCGATCAATTGCTTGCGCGCCGCCTCTAGTCGCGGGGCAAGCTGCAATAAATCCGAACGCCCCGTGCCGCGCTTGTGGTCGAGCGCCGCGGTCAGGTCCAATGCAATCGGCGAACTTGTCAAAGTTTGTGGGCGACCCATCGTCGATCGGCGGAATCCTCTTGCATTGCCGTTGAATTTTGATACCACAATGGACTGCGGTGTGCGAAGGCAGATCTCGCTTGCCAATTCTAACCGCAAATTTACGCAAATCAGCACTAACGGGAAAATTTGCCGATTTCATCGCCGATGGGCGGTTTTGCTATTCTGTATCCGTTTGATCCCCACGGGCAATTGATACGATGAACTCTCTCGAATTCGACATGCACGAACTCACCCGTTCGTTGCATCAGAACAGCGATTCCAAAATTGTCTTGTTGGTGGCCGACGGCCTCGGCGGTTTGCCGTTGGAACCGGGCGGGCCGACGGAGTTGGAAGCCGCCAACACGCCGAACCTTGATGCACTGGCCAAGCGCGGCATTTGCGGCGGCAGCATCCCTGTGAAGCCCGGAATCGCACCGGGTAGTGGGCCGGGGCATTTGGCGCTGTTCGGTTACGACCCGCTGCGATACGTCATCGGTCGCGGGGCGCTCGAAGCAACCGGCATCGGCTTCGAACTCGGCCCGCACGACGTGGCTGTTCGGGGAAACTATTGCACGCTCGACAAAAACGGCCGTATCTGCGATCGCCGCGCAGGACGTATCGCCAGCAAAGAAAGCGCACCGCTGGCCGACAAGCTGAACGCAATCAAAATTCCCGGCGTCGAAGTCTTCGTGCGGCCGGTGAAAGAACATCGCTTCGTCGTCGTCTTCCGTGGCGAAGGATTGGGTGGCGAAGTGGCCGATACCGACCCGCAAGCCACCGGCGTTCCGCCGCTCGAACCGGTCGCCAGGAGCGGCAGCGAAAAGACGGCGCAGGCGGCACGGGAATTCATCACTCAAGCACGCGATATTCTCTCCGACCAACCGCAGGCTAACGGTCTGACGCTCCGCGGATTCGCCGAAAAGCCGAAACTTCCCAGCTACCAAGAAGTTTACGGCCTACGAGCTGCCGCGATTGCCGTCTATCCAATGTACAAAGGCCTGGCCCGACTCGTCGGCATGGAAATTGTCGGTAAAGCTCAAACACTCGACGAGCAATGTGCAGTGCTCCAAGAAAAATGGTTGAAGTACGATTTCTTCTTTATCCACTTCAAATACACCGACAGCACCGGCGAAGACGGCAACTTTGCCGCCAAAGTAAATCGAATCGAAGAACTCGATGCCACTCTGCCGCAAGTGACGGCGCTTAACCCGACGGTGCTGATCGTCACGGGCGATCACAGCACGCCGAGCAAGCTCAAGAGCCACAGTTGGCATCCGGTGCCGACGTTGTTGGTTTCTGATTTCTGCCGCAGCGATGCCTGTCAAAAGTTTGGCGAAGCGGAATGCGTGCGCGGCGGGTTGGGACAATTTGAAGCGAAATACCTCATGCCGCTAGCGCTATCGAATGCCGGGCGAATGGGGAAATACGGGGCGTAGCGACATCTAGAAGGGTGGGATGCTCAATCGCTTGTTCCGACGCGTCCACTTCGCGCATGCCATACTGTTCGGCGATCAGCGGCTCGAATACTACTGGTCGGCCGGTGAAACAGGATGGGTCACCGACGTCATGATTCGTTCGCCCCAATCGCTCGACCGGCTCTAACCGTGGCTCAGGGCAATCGCGTCAGAATGAACTCATTGAGGCAAACTGCGTTGCCTTCAAATCTGCTATCACCTGCGATCATTCAAAAATCACTCTTGCCGCCTGTGTCGCCGATCGCTATCCTCCGAACCTCTTCTCGCCCGTGCTATCATTTCGAGGGACCGCGATGGAACGCTTCCGCTCTCTTCCCGTGTGGGGTTGTGTGGCATTGTTGTGCGCTCTGGCTTGTGGGTCGCTGACTGGTTGCGGCGCGTTGGCATTGGCTATTAACACAATCCGCCCCAACGATATTCCCGCCCAGTTTAAGGGCTTGGAAAATAAGCGAGTCGTCGTCGTTTGTCGACCGGTCGTCGAGTTGCAGTTTTCTGGGCCGAACGTGCCGCGCGAGTTGTCGCGCCAAGTTGCCATGCGCCTCGAAAAAGGCGTGAAGAAGATCAAGCTGGTGGACGAGCGTGAGATCGCCGAGTGGGTCGACGAAAACAACTGGCACAGCTACATTGAAGTCGGCAAGGCGATGAAGGCCGACATGGTGGTAGGCATCGACCTGGAGCAGTTTCAGTTGCACCAGGGGCCTACGCTACTGCAAGGCCAGGCGGCCGTGAACTTGGCCGTCATCGACGTCAACGACGGCGGCAATCGCGTATTTACGCAGCAGATTCCCTCAACCTTTCCCAATCACACGCCGATTCCGATTTCCGAACGATTGGAATCCGACTTTCGCCGCCAATTTCTGGGTGTGCTGGCTGAGCAAATTAGCCGCAATTTCTACCCTCACGATTCGCACGCGGACTTCGCCGGCGACGCAAACTTGCAGTAGCCGCGCTCCATATCTACGATACAGGAAGACCAAAAGGTCAGCATCGTCGATTGGAAAACAGTTATTCGCATTTTGAGGGTTGGCAAATGATGGCGTGGCGCGGTCGGCGCGGATTGATGGCGTGGGTTGGAGCGGCATTGCTATGCGCGTCGATTGCCAAAACGACACCGGCCCAGAACAAAGCCGAAGAGCGAAAGGCTCCGCAGGAAATTGCTCCCAAAACACGCGACGGCGTGCAGCTTGCCGCGACCTTCTATCCGCCCAACAAACCCGGCAAAGACGTCGTTCCTGTGATCTTGCTCCACGGTTACAAGGGGAGTCAGGCCGACATGAAAGGCCTGGCCGAGCGACTACAAGACGCCGGGCACGCAGCCATTGCACTCGATTTGCGCGGCCACGGTGGTAGCACGCGACAGACGTTGCCCAATGGCCGAGAGCGAATCATTGAACCGGCGCGCCTCAATCGGGCGGATTTCGAGGGTATGTTTCTCTACGACGTGGAATCGTGCAAACGTTTCCTGATGAGTTTGAACAACAAAGGGGAATTGAATATTAACAAGTTGTGCATCGTCGGAGCCGACTTGGGCGCGATTGTTGCCGTAAACTGGGCGATCGTCGATTGGAGCTGGCCGCCGCTGGCAGTTGGCAAGCAAGGTCAAGATGTCAAAGCGATTGTGCTACTGTCGCCGCCCAAGACGGTTCGCGGCTTGACGATCATGCCGGCGCTGGGAAAGCGCGACATCGTCGACAAGATTTCCTGGCTGGTCGTCTACGGCGAGCAAGAACCGGATGTGCGCGATGCCAAGGCGGTGGCGAACCAGTTGGACAAATGGCTGCCGGAACCGCCTCCAGATCAAGCCAAGGAAAAGCAGGCGTTTTACATTGAGGTGCTGCCGACAAACCTGCAAGGCGCCAAACTGCTGGCGGCCGAGAACTTTGGACTGGCTGATAAGATCATGATTTTCATCGACCGGCGACTGGTGACAAAGCCCTTTCCGTGGGCAGATCGAAAGATGATTCCCTGAACAGAATTTCGAGGCTTGGAAGCTGCGGGCGACAAGCTTGAAGCGGCATTTCGCTACCTTCGACCATCGGCTCCGCCGATTCTTGCCGGCGTCGGCAGCAAGACGGCCACTTTGGTCCCAAGGCCCGCTTCACTTTCGATAGCGATTTTGCCGGCATGCGCCTCGATAATCTTTTTCGTCGTCGGCAATCCCAAGCCGCTACCAGCGGGCTTGGTGGAGTAGAATGCTTCGAACATTTTTTGCTGCACTTCCGGCTCAATTCCACCGCCGGTATCGATGAGATCGAGCACAACAAGCCCCGGCAATTCGCGTGTGCGAACGACTAGCTGCCCGCCACCGAGCATTGCCTGCTGAGCGTTCAAAATGAGATTCAGCAGCGCAGCCTGAAACGGTTCGCGGTCGAGCAGCACTTTCGGCAACTCGGGATCGAGATAGCGAATCACGTCGATCTTCGCTTCGTCCGCCTGCGGCTGGAACAGATCGAGCGCGCGAACCACCTCGGTGTTCAGATCCGCCGGCTGCAAATCGAGATGCCCCAACCGGGCAAACCGCAGAAAATCGTTGAGCAGATTTTCGAGCCGCACGCATTCGCTTTGCACGAGCTGCACTTTTGCCACCGCTCGCCGCTCGGCGAGTGTCTTTGGATCGCTGAAATCCTCGGCCAACAATTCCATGTTAAGCCGAATCGTCGACAGCGGATTCTTGATCTCGTGCGCCAGCCCGCCGGCCAGCACGGCTAACTCGGTGTATTGATCCGCCGCGCTGCGAGGTCCGCCGCCGATCGGCAGGGCAGGTTCGAGCATGGCATGAACGGATGAAGGGGCATAGTGATAAACGGGTGAGGCAACAAGGCCATGCCTGTTTCACTCCTACACCCGTTCATTTTGCAATCATGAGACTGCGGATTAGATTTTTCCCTGCTCGGCTTGCTCCCGCATTGCCTGCTTGCGGCTCAGCTTGACGCGATCCTGATCGTCGATGGCGATTACTTTGACTTGGATGAACTCACCCATTTTCACTACGTCGTTGACACTGCGGACGTATTCTTCTGACAGTTCGCTGATATGGCAGAGTCCGTCTTTGCCGGGCAAAATCTCGATAAATGCGCCGAAATCCTTGACGCTCGTGACGCGGCCTTCGTAGATCTTGCCGATTTGCACCGAAGCGGTGATGGCTTCGACCTGATCCATGGCGCTCTTGGCAGCAGCCGCATCGTCGCAGGCCACCACTACTGTGCCGTCGTCGTCCACTTCAATGACCGCGCCGGTGCGCTCTTGAATGCCACGGATGATCTTGCCGCCCGGGCCAATGAGCGCGCCGATTTTTTCGGGATCGATTTTGGTCCGCAGCAGCCGTGGAGCCGTCGGGGCAATTTCCGTCCGCGGACGCGGAATGGCGGTGAGCATCTTCCGCAGGATTTGAATCCTCGCTTCGCGCGCTTGCTGTAGCGTGGCGACGATAATTTCCTGGCTAATGCCGGCAATCTTTAGGTCGAGTTGAATGCCCGTGATGCCGTTTTGCGTGCCGGCGACTTTGAAATCCATATCGCCAAAGTGATCTTCGTCGCCAATGATATCTGTCAGTAGCGTCCACTGGCTGTCCGACTCCTTCACCAGACCAATGCTGATACCTGCCACCGGATTGCTGATCGGCACTCCTGCCGCCATCAATCCCAAAACCGCGCCGCAGACGCTGGCCATCGAACTAGAGCCATTCGATTCAAAAATGTCGGACATTACTCGAATCGTATAGGGGAAATCTTCCGGCCCGGGGATGACCGGCTTCACGCTCCGCTCGGCCAAAGCTCCGTGACCGATTTCCCGCCGACCGGGGCCGCGAATCGGCTTCACTTCGCCAACCGAAAATGACGGGAAGTAATAATCGAGCATGAATCGCTTGGAGTATTCCTCGAATAGCCCGTCGACCCGCTGCTCGTCCTTGGTTGTGCCCAGCGTGACGGTAATCACCGCCTGGGTTTCACCTCGCTGAAATACCGCTGAGCCATGCACCCGCGGCAGCACATCGACCATGCATTCGATATTCCGCAGTGACTTGCTGTCGCGGCCGTCGGCGCGAGTGCCGGAGAGTATCAAATCTCGCACCACGCGCTCTTCCAAATGATGCCAGGCTGCGTCGAGCGCCATCGAGCAAATGGCGCCCTCGGCGGCAGGGTCGGGAATTAGCGCCGCCACTGCTGTTTCTTTCAGCGATTTAACCGCAGCCGCGCGGTTCTGCTTTCCTTCGGTTTGCTTGGCGACTTTGAATTGGTCGTAGTATCTCCCCTTTAGCTTGTCGTATAAACCATCGTCCGGCGCAGCCACGAATTCCGGCTTGGCAATCTGGGCCTTTTGCACTAATTCTTCTTGTAGGGCGATAATTTCCTTGATGACCCGATGAGCCTCCACCATTGCATCGGCCATCGTGGCCTCCGGCATTTCGCGGGCGAAGCCTTCGATCATCAGCACGGCATCGCGGCTGCCGGAAACGATCAGATCGAGTTCACTCTCTTCGAGTTGGTCGTGTGTCGGAAACGCGACAAATTCGCCGCGGATATAGCCGAGGCGCACACTGGCGATGGGACCTTGAAAGGGAAGCTGCGAAAGCATGAGCGACGCTGACGCGCCGTTCATCGCCAGCACATCGCCATCGTTTTGCCGGTCGCTGGCCATTACGAAGGCTTGAATTTGCACTTCGTCAAAAAAGCCGGCGGGAAACAGCGGGCGAATCGGTCGATCCATCAGCCGAGCGGTGAGCGTTTCCTTCATCGTCGGCCGGCCCTCTCGCTTCAAAAAACCGCCGGGAAACTTGCCGGCAGCCGGAGTGCGTTCGCGATAATCGCACGTGAGTGGAAAGAAATCGGTGCCGGCGCGCGGCGCGCCGGTCGCTGCAGCGACGAGCACGACGGTATCGCCATACCGCACGAGGCAACTGCCGGCCGCTTGCTTGGCGAGTTGACCGGTTTCGATTGAAAATAGACTATGGCCGATTTGTTTTTCTACGCGGAATTTCAATGGATCTTCCTTTATATGAAGTGTCTTGTGTCTGGTGATTTTGTCGGTCGTCGGTTGTCAGCAGTCGCTTGCAAATACTACGGACTAACGGACCACGGACGATGTCGCTTTTCCAGCGGCCATACTTCGGCGCGAATTCGCGACACGAGAGCAAGCCTACTTGCGAATTTCCAACTTGCGTATGATGTCGAGATAGCGCTGCGGATCGACGGTTTTGAGATAATCCAGCAACCGTCGGCGCTTACTCACCATCGCCAAGAGACCTCGGCGGCTGGAGTAGTCTTTGCCGTGTGTTTTCAGGTGTTCGGTTAGTTCGGCGATACGCGACGTTAGTAGGGCCACCTGAACTTCCGGGGATCCAGTATCGTTGTCCTTGACCTTGTAGCTGCCGATCAACTCTTGCTTCCGCTCTTTGGTAATTGACATCTGCCTTGAAATTTCCTCCCGGCCAGACCGCCACACGCAGCCAGCTTCATGCACTAAGTAGGTCAGGCATTCCTGCCCGCCAAGACACACTGCACGGCAAGCAAGTATGCCTGCCCTGCGGTACTCGTCTCCACTTAGATAGCCTCTGCCTCAGGGTTCTGGGCCTATGAGAATTGCCTTAATTGAAATACGCCAATATTTTAGACAGATAGTTTAGCAATTGGCCCAAAGTTTGCAAGGGTGTGATAACCAGGCAGTAATGTCGGTTGGAAAAGCAGCTTTGGTCACTTGCTTCGCGGGACTTCAGCCGTCGTCTAGATTTGCTCAAAGCGTTTTCAGCCGAATGGGCAATTCCGGGGAGAGTTCTTGGAACCGTTGGAGTTTCAAATCCGTCGTGTTTTAAGGCAATTCAAAGGCATCCGTTTTGATAAATCATTCACCAATCAATCGCCAGTGACCAGGGCTGGTTTGGGCGTTGCAGCGATCTTCATTCTTAGCGGCATAGATGGGTTCGGTGGAGCCTAATTTCAGGACTTCGTGCCGGGCCTTCTTCCAGTTGAGCTTTTCGACGACCCATCCGGTTGCAAGCCATACGATCGTTACGACGATCAGAAGTGCTCGCAAACTGAACCGGAGCCAACGATGCTTTGGCCATGACTTTCCTGTCATTCCGCCGCCTTGCCGTTCACATTCGTCGATCACCAACATCGCGTTCAGCGATAAAAGTGGCCAATCGAGCGTGAATCGCGTCCCGGCATTCTGCCGCATTCGCATCAAGCGTTCCAATGAAACGCACGGCGAGTCGTAAGGCAACTCCTGGAAATTACTCTCCCCGTGACTGGTGGATTTGGTTACACGTGATACTTTTACTGGCCCTTGGGCAGCCCTACCTGTAGCTTGGACAAACAACGACGAATTCGACGAGGCGACGTATCGAAACGACGTAGCCCGTTGTTGCGAGGCAGGGGTTCCCGGCGT
>JADZDJ010000147.1 GCA_020851115.1 Pirellulales bacterium | reverse complement strand
TTCGCGGCTTGTGTACCTCCGTCCACCCACTAGCGCGGTTTCGAGTCTGATTCCACCGCGCACGCCGCGCCGGAACCAGCGGTAAATAGTTGCCAGATGCGGCCGGCCAGGGATCAGCCGGCAGGCTTCGGGCAGCGAGCAGAGTGTCTCGCGCGATACATCAATCATCTTTACACCTTTCGTTCGTGCGAAAAAAAACAAAGCACAAACGAATAATGTCAAAGACCGCGCAGAAAAGCAGGTGCAAGATAGTAGATAGTTAGTGGCGACTTAGGTGCAACTTAGTTTCACCACTAGCTCATCGGCGGGGCATCGGGGCGGTAGTATCCCACGCCGTGTTTATGTTGCACTTTTCCGGCATCAATAAGCTCTTTAATCCCGCCTGTTTTGTAGAGCCTCCCGCCGTCGCTTCCGCAAATTTCATCGGCCAGCGGTTGTTTTTTTAGTGCCTTGCCTTCCAATGCGTTCCAAATTTGCGATTGCAAAGGAGTGAACACAAACACAGTTCCTTCCGGCGTGTGCTTTTCTCCCCTGCGATTGACTGCCTGCCGATAATTAAACATTTCCTTTCTCAGGGCAAACGTAAGCTCGCAAAAGTCCACTTCCGGCAGCGACTGGATTTCTTCCATAATAGCGCGGCATTCCAGGCCGAACCGCGATGCGTCCAGGGTTGGCAAACGCGGTCGGCATTGGCTGCGATTTCCAGACTGCTTGCAATACTCGTCAAAATCCGTAATCCGGAGCGCGCAATAGAAGTCGTCCAGCCCCTTGACGGCGATTGCCGCGACATAGCTGCTGTACGGCTGCCCATTAACGGTCACTGGCTCGCATTCGCGCGCGTTGGCCAAACACGTTTCCAGGCCGGTATCGAGTTTTCGCAACAGAAAATTCAAGTGCATCCCAATCGCGTCGAAAGCCGCCCGCAACCGCCAGCCGGATTCCGCCGGGTCGATGCTATCGGGGCGGTCGGCTGGGAGATACCGCCGGAGGGATTCCTGTAACGTCAGCACCTTCAAAGCGGCCGTAAACGGCGCATCCGGGTCGGATTCGTCCACCGACTGAAATTCCAGATTGCTCAGCAATTGCATTTCCGCGTCACTCTTATTTTTCACGCTCGCCTCCACTCTTACCCTACTTCGCGAATGACCGCCGCAGCCTTTTCCAGGTCGCGCTCGGCGTAGATTTGCGTTACGTCAGCGGCCGAATGGCCAAGCACGACTTGCGCGGCTTCCAACCCAAACCGCTTGCGCAGCTCGGTCGCCGCCGTGTGTCGCAATTGGTTCGGAGACCAGCAATTCGCGGCTCTCCACTCCGTCGCCGCCTGCATTCTCCGCCGTCGCTCGGCTTCGCGCTGCTCGCCGCGTGGAAATTGCACCAAAATTTTGCCAGCGGCGTCTCGCAACTCCATCGGCATTCCAAAGGCTTTCTCGCAGGCCCGCGTGATCGCCCGCCGATAGCTTGGCACATCGTACCGCTCGCCAGCCGCTCGCTTCGGCTTGCGCTTGCGGTTCGTGCCAGGGCGGTTGCCGTACTTCAATGGCACACGGCGGGCTTCGTGGCGAACCGCCAGCCGCTTCCGTTCGCTGTCGGCCGGCTGAAAACAGTACACCTCTTTGTCTCGCAGCAAATACGGCCGCAAAATTCCCTGTGCTCGCGGGCCAATGAAAATCGTTCTCCGCTTGCCGCGATGCTCCGTATTGTGCTCGGCGGGAACGTAGGTCCAAACGTCGCCGGTGACATTTACGTCATACGGGCGAATCAAACAAACTTCCGCCGGCCGGCAGCCGGTCAACCGCTGAAAGCAAACCATGTCGGCAACCACACTCGGCAGGCACGGCAGGGTGGCATCGACGGTGGCATCGCTCACGGGGGCAACAGGTTCCGTCTCTCTGGCTTCGGTTTTCCCCTTCTGCAATGCGGCCACGGCTTCCAAGGCTTGCAAAACCGACGGGGCAACAAGCTCATTCTCTACCCCCCAGCGGAACATTCGCCGGATGCGATGCACCCCCCGATTGATGGTGGTCCGGGCATGGCCGGCGTCAAGCATCTTCTGCCTAACGGCCTTGAGCGCTAGCGGGCCAAACTCCCCCACAAACCCATTGCCGTACAGTTCGCGCACCGGGCGCAATGCCAACGCAATGCTGTGCTGCTCGCTCGTCTGCCGGCCGTTTTTGGTGTAATGCACAACCACATGGCCGCGATAGCGTTTAATCAGTTCGGCCAAGGTCAAGTCACCGGTCAGTTTCGACGGTGCTTGTCGGCCGTTGGCCAGCCACTCGGTAATTAGCCGGTCGTATTCCAGCTTGCTCGCTTTTGTGCCGTGCGGCCCTAGATAAACGTCTCGGCCAAAGAGGGTGACAACGGCCTGCCCTGTTGCCCGGTGCTTGCAGTATTTCGGGATGGCCTGTCCAGCGATTCGCGGCATAGCACAGTCTCCGTTATTGAAAAATAAAACCGTAATTACGGTTTTATTCACCGGAAAAATGCCGCACTGCCGAACGTCGGCAGGTAATCTAAGTCTTGATTTCAGCAGTACTTACGTCAAATCGGGGCGAGGAGATTTGAACTCCTGACCTCTTGCACCCCAAGCAAGCGCGCTAATCCAGGCTGCGCCACGCCCCGTGAGTTAACTGCTTAAAAGCTCTATACTTTCGTCTCTCCGAAACGATTCCACCATTTGGGGTAAATCCTGGTGGATTCCACCAATGTCAGTAGACTTTTGGTGGAGAAGCCATCCTAACTCCCCGCAGTATTACTGTCTAGCTAGCAGGTTTGACGTATCCTCGGGGTATTAGTTTGCAGCTTTAATTTCTAGGCCAGGAGCCTGCTTCCTGGCCTTGCCGAGGAATTCGAGCCTGTCCATGAATTGGCGAGGCTCCTCGTCAAAAAGATGGTAGTTTGCCACCCAGTTCGGATAGCTCCTCTCATTACACAGGTGGGACTTGGCAATTGCCCTGACGCGCCGGGTTGCTTTGAACTTGTTCCGCGGACAAAATGCGAGGGGGCAATTTCGCCATTTTCCAGGGAAGGCAACCGTATGCGCTGCGCTAAAGAGGATCTCGCACAACAAGGCGTATGATGACTAACGGAGCCGTTCGACAAGAATCGAACGCTTCTATTCGCGAGCCGTGACCAGCGCTGCTGCCAATTTCATATATGTTGCCTGCCAAGTCGGCGCTGAAGCTGCCGTCAAGACGGAACTCGCGCGAAAGTGGCCGGCCTTTCGATTTGCATATTCACGGCCAGGGTTCTTGACGTTCAAATTGCCTCCCGGTGTGCGGCTGGCGGACGATTTCGATCTGCATAGCGCGTTTGCAAGAGCGTATGGGTTTTCACTCGGCAAAGTTGGTGGTGCAAAGGCCGAACAATGCGCTGCCAAGCTATGGGAAATGGTCGGCGAGTGCTCGTTCGATGACCTCCACGTGTGGCAACGCGATTTGTTTACTCCAGGTCATCGCGGCTATGAGCCGGGGCCGACTGCGCTGGCGGCCGATGCGCGGCGGGAGATCGTCGCACAAACGCCAGCCGGAAGGCTAAGAGTGGATGGCCAGTCCAGCCCTTCACCCGTTGAAACGGCCGTGGTCACATCCGCCTTTCCGCCGCCGCCACTAACCACAACGGCTCCTGGCCAGCTCGTTCTCGATTGCATTCTCGTTGAGCCTGGTGAGTGGTGGGTTGGTTACCATCGCGCCGCATCGCTGCCGTCGCGCTGGTCTGGCGGCATGTATCCAATCGAACTGCCCTGCGGCGTTGTTTCGCGCGCATTTCTCAAAATGGAAGAGGCTTTAGCCTGGTCGCGCATGCCGCTTGCGCCGGGCGAATTATGGGCGGAAATCGGCAGCGCTCCGGGTGGAAGCAGTCAATCCTTGTTGAGCCACGGCCTACGCGTGATTGGCATCGATCCGGCAGACATGGATGCGGCCGTGCTCGCCCATTCCAATTTCACGCACTTGAAAATGCGCGGGGCCGACGTACGGCGAAAAATTTTTCGCGGCGTTCGCTACCTAGCGGCCGACCTCAACGTTGCGCCGCAGTATACGCTTGATACAGTGGAAAGCATTGTCACCCACCCCGAAGTGAACATCCGTGGGCTGATACTTACTCTGAAACTACTCCAGTGGCAATTGGCAGATGACATTCCGCAGTACCTCGATCGAATTCGCTCATGGGGCTACGGCCGCGTTCGAGCGCGGCAGTTGCACCATCATCGCCAGGAAGCCTGCGTAGTGGCCAGTCGCAAATAGGCGTGCTGCTGCTCATCTTTACTACGGGCTACGGCTTACGAATTTTCGACCTACGCATGCCAGGTAGCATCTCGCTACGTTCGCCGCCGCATGGCCCGTCCGGCTCCGATGGGTAGATGCGCCACTCATGGGCGTGGTAAAAACAGATTCTAGACGGAGCCAAAATTGCGACAAAGTTGCATGGGCAGGTGCAATATTGCACAAAAAGCCTTTGATTTTTGTTGCATTTTTTGCGACTATTTTATAGATTTGATGGCATGCGAGTCACGCTTAGAGAAGTCGCTTCCAGGGCGGAATTGTCGGTTAGCACCGCTTCGCGGGCTCTCAATGGACATCCCGCTCTGCGCGAGGAAACCATACGGCGCGTTCGCCAAATTGCTGGTGAAATGCGATATCGCCGCGTGCGCTCGCACCGCCGCACCAATCCCGTCGATAGCGTATTGGCCGGGCGTTCGATCGCAGTGCTTTCGATTGGGCTGGATCGCTCGCTGAGTTCGATGCCCGTTACCTCCGAGGCGTTCCTCGGCACGGAGGATGCACTGGTCGACGCCGGGGCAAAGTCGCAACTGTTTCACATGCCGGATTTGTCGCAACTGCCGAGAGACTTGCGGCTCGATCGAATCGATGGAATTGTGCTGACCGGCGCAATGCTTAACCAGTTTGCGACAGACTGCGATACCGACGCGGTTCGGCAATTGCGCCGGCTGCCTTCGGTGTGGGTTGTGGGCGAACCTCCAGGCGCCTGGGGGGATGCCGTCGTCGCCGGCGATTATGAAGTGGGCACGGGTGCGGCCGAGCAGCTTGTGGCCAATGGCCATCACCACTTGGCGTTTTTGAATCCGGTGACCGACAATTTGATGTTTATCTGGCGTGAAGATGGATTCCTTTCCGCTGCGCGTCGGCTGGGGGCCGAAGCGCGCAGTTTTTGTCAATCGCCATCCGGCGGTTGGACGATTCCGCTGAAGACTCCGTTGCTGGCGTTCGAGGAAGTGCAGTCGCTGGTGGATCAGATTCTGGATTGTAAGCCGCGCCCCACGGCGGTGTTCACCGCGGCCGACAGTGTAGCAGGGCTTGTCTATTGTGCATTGGGGATGCGAGGTCTACGCGTCGGCCACGATATCAGCATCATTGCGGGCAACAATACTCCGGGATTGTTGTCCGTTCCATATCCCCATTTGGCGACGTTCGATATTCATGCTCGCACGATGGGAATTCTCGCCGTGCGGCAATTGGCGCTGCAATTGTCGGAGAGAAACCGCGACGCCCACATTCCAGTTCAAGTGAAGGTCAAGCCGACTTACCTACCGGGGGAGTCGGTCTGCGACTTAACCAGGTAAAAATTAATAAGTTTCCCATTTGCCAAACGAGGTGTAATTCAATAGTGTAAGCAGTTTGCCGGTCGATGTTCCTCCATCGGCTGTGCGTACGTTCCTTGTGATAGTCAAGAGGCGAATTTCAAACCAAACAATTCAACCTGTGAGATGATTGATGCGTCCAATTGTTCAGATTTCGTTAGACTATACCACGATTGCCGAAGCGATGGAGACGGCCGAGGTGGCCATGCGCAGCGGCGTCGATTGGCTCGAAGCCGGTACGCCGCTCATTCTCGGAGAGGGAATGCACGGCGTCCGCGAACTTCGCCGCCGGTTTCCGGAGACGCCCATCGTTGCCGATCTGAAGGCAATGGACGGCGGCTATTTGGAAGCGGAGATGATGGCCCAGGCCGGCGCGACACACGTCGTTGTGATGGCTCGCGCACATGAAGAAACGATCCGCTGCGCCGTCAAAGCCGGGCGCGATTACGGCATCCGCGTGATGGGCGACAACTTGGGCTGCGAAGATATGGTGGCCGGCGCGAAGAAGGTGGCCGACCTGGGCTGCGACTTTGTTATTCACCACATCGGCTACGACATGCGGCGCGGCATTGCCGCCCGCGGCGAGCGTGCGCCCAGCCCACTCGATCAATTACGAGAAGTCGTTGCCGCCGTGCCGGTTCCGGTGCAGGCGGTAGGTGGATTGAGCGTGGAACAAGCGATTAGCGCACCGGAATATGGAGCGCCACTGGTGGTGCTAGGCGCACCGCTGACGGTTGGAGCGAAAGCGTTCAAAGTAGCGGACGGAACCTTGGAGTCGGCACTACGAATGATTTGTGACAAGGTTCACAGTTATGGGAATGTACCCACTGGGCCGGAGCGGGGCGAGCGGTAACGAGTAGTGCATCGTCCGTCCCGTCAGCACAAGGCAGGGAGCAAAACAATGATCTCGTGGTCAAGGCAATCGTACGCGAATCGATGAAGCGAATTTACCCTCGTCGAGCAATTGGTCGTCGTTGCGATCGTCGGCACCTTGAGCGAACTATTGGCGAACTATTGCTGCCGGCAGTGCTGCACCAGCGGTCGTGTTTGGCGGAACTTGGGTTTGTCGGCCACTGGAAATGGCAGGACAATTGCCGCGATTCTGCGAGATACGAAAATCATGGAATCAACCCCGACGGATCGGGTGAGGCCAGACCGAGTATTTTGACGGCAAACGGGCAATTTGCGAGTTTACAACCTAGCCATTTCCGCGGCCGAAATGGGTGTACTGTTGCCGAAACGACTTTGACGTTACGATAGATGAAAGGCTGCATTGGCAGCAACAATGACGAACTACACACTATCCTTACAATCTACCCACCAATTGACAAGAAATGAAAACTGACCTCGGCTTGGTTGTTTACGGTCCCAAGCGATATAGCGTCGAATTGCGCGAAATCCCGAAGGCCACCATCGACGACGATCAGGTGCTGCTCGAAGTGCAATCGGTCGGCGTCTGCGGAAGCGATTTGCACATGTGGACAGCGCAGCAAAGCTGGACGATCAATTACCCCGTTGTGCTGGGGCACGAGTTCTGCGGAACGATCTGCCAGGTCGGTAAGAACGTCAAGGGTTGGAAAGAAGGAGATCGCGTCGTCAGCGAAACCGCCGCAGTGATTGATCCGGAAAGCCCACTAACGCGGCAAGGCTTGTACAATCTCGATCCCGGACGCCGTGGATTTGGAGCGATGGTCGATGGCGCAATGCGGCAATACGTGCCCGTGCCTGCTCGGATTTTGCATCGCATGCCCGCGGAGCTCAGTTTCGACCAAGCGGCATTGACAGAGCCATCGTGCGTCGCCTACAGCGCCGTCGTTAGCAACGCCAGAATTCGCCCCGGCGATCGAGTGGTCGTGCTCGGCCCAGGACCGATCGGAATTCTATGCGCTGCAATTGCTCGGCTCAGCGGCGCGGAAGTCGGCATGGCCGGACTGGAACGCGATCGGGATCGGCTCGAAGTGAGCAAGGCCTACGGCTGCGTACCGCTCATTAATAACCATAAAGAATGGGCACTAGAAGTTGACGGACTAGGGGTCGATGGCGTGATTGACGCAACCGGCGTCTCCGCGGCGCTCGGCACGGCGCTCGATATTGTCCGCCCGGCAGGCTGGATCAGCAAGGTCGGATGGGGTCCACAACCACTCGATTTTTCGCTTGACCTGCTGGTGCAAAAGAATGTCACCTTGCAAGGCAGTTTCAGCCACAATTGGACCACCTGGGAGCGAGTGATCCGGTTGATCGCGTCTCGCCAACTCGATGTCACACCGATCACTGGCGGCGTTTGGCCACTCGAGCAGTGGCAGACGGCGTTTGAACGAATGCACTCCGGCGAAATTGTGAAAGCGATTTTGAAGCCCGGTTCCCGCGAACCTGCTCGATCCGATGCAGCGCGGGAAGCACATCCCGCCGCAGTGCCGCCGATGCATTTGCCCCGTCACGGCCTATCTACCAACGGCCGGGAATCCGCAGTCACCTAACCACGCCGGGGTCTATTGCCCAACCCCTAGTGATACAACGAAATGGCAAATCCATCATGGTTACTGGCAGCATCACGGGCATTGGCGAGGCCATAGTACACCACGTTGTGCGGGAAGGCCGTGCTACATGGGCGCGATGTCGGTCGCGGCCAGCCGATTGCGGCGGAACTGCAAGATCATGCGAAACTCGTGGCTGGCGAACTGGTTGAGCCGAATACCGCGGACAAGTTAGTCGAGGGCGCCATCGCCGCTTTCGGCAAGCTCGATGCGATGATCAACAATGCGTCGTGGGTGGTGCGCAGCGATATTGTCAGCTCCGATTCGAGCCTGTTCGATCGGGTCAGAGCCGTCAATGCCCGCACTCCATTCTTACTGATTCAAGCGGCGATTGGGCACCTGAAACGCTCGCGCGGCTGCGTGTTGAATATCGCCTCGATGAACGCCTACTCGGGCGAAAGCAATTTACTCGCCTACAGCGTCTCGAAGAGCACGCTAAAGAAGCTCTCGCGCAACTTGGTCGAGTCGCTGTGCTACAATGGGGTGCGAATCCATCACTTCAATGTCGATTAGATGCTGATGCTGATTGAATATCATTACAAATTAGCCGCCGGCCTGGCGTGCGATTGCCGCGAATACATCCCGCGGCAGTTCGCGCCTTCGGACTGCTTGACGATGCCCGAAGAATTCGCTGTCGCGGCCGCCTATGGGCTCTCCGACGAAATCCGCCCCTGCAGCCGCGGCGTCATCGATTTGGAGCAATATCCGTTTCTCGGTCGCAATCCATCGAAGCGAGGAGAATAATGCCAAAGCTTGCTGTATTTCCCAAAGCCTACGCCGATCAGCTTTGCATCGACGGCACAATGACAATCCGTCAATGGATTGAACTGGCGGCGACGCTCGATATCGACGGTTTGGAATTCTATGCGCGCATGTTGGAATTGGCCGATCCGCAGAGTTGGCAAGAGTCGCGAAAGATCGCCGCCGATCATGGTCTGACCATTCCGATGCTCTGCTGTTCCCCTGATTTCACGCATCCCGATCCTGCATTTCGCCGCGAGCAAGTCAAACGCGAAAAGTATTGGATCGACATGACGGCTGGCCTCGGGGGGGAGTACTGCCGAGTGCTCAGCGGCCAGCGCCGGTCGGAACTGACTCGCGAAGCCGGTTTGAGCTACGCGACCGAGTGCATTCATGCCTGCCTCGATTATGCCGGCTGCCAGGGTGTGACGCTGATTCTCGAAAATCATTACAAAGACAACTATTGGGACCACCCCGAATTCGCACAATCGACAGCCTTGTTTTGCGATCTCCTCTCCCGCATCGAGTCTCCGCATTTTGGCGTTAACTACGACCCAAGTAATGCCTACTTGGCCGGCGAAGAT
This sequence comes from Pirellulales bacterium, assembly GCA_020851115.1. Classification (GTDB taxonomy): domain Bacteria; phylum Planctomycetota; class Planctomycetia; order Pirellulales; family JADZDJ01; genus JADZDJ01. The sequence continues at coordinate 2,867 of JADZDJ010000147.1, read as the reverse complement.
CCGCTCGAATTGCTCGAGCGAGTTAAACATCGCGTGGTGACGATGCATGCCAGCGACCGGTACTTGATCGAAGGCACGATCGACGATCTGCGCCGCGAAGACGACGGCCGCGGATATGCCGCTCGTTTGCGCCACGGTACGATCGGCCGCGGGCTGAACGACTACGATGCAATCTTTAGCACTCTCCAAGCTGCCGGCTTCGACAATTGGATTAGCATCGAAGACGGTGTCGAAGGCATCGAGCAATTGCAAGAGAGTGTGGTTTTTTTGCGCCGAAAAATTGCCAAGCATTGGTCGGCCAAACAGCAGGTGGCTGCGATGTAATTCACCAGAACCGAATTCGCCACACCAATGCCGAGAAGGTCGAGAATGAACACACCGTCCCCATCCCGCCGGGAGTTTCTCAAGCAGGCGACACGCGCCGCCGGCGCGCCCTTGTTAAGTACAAGCGTTCTTTCCGTCGTAGCTGCGGAAAGGCCGTCGCTGTTCAAGATTTCGCTTGCTGGATGGTCGGTGCATCGCGCGTATTTCAGCGGCAAGATGACGAATTTCGACTTCGTCAAAGCCGCCAAGCAAGACTACGACATCGATGCGGTCGAATACGTGAACCATTTTTTTAAAGACAAAGCCGACAACAGAAAGTATCTCGCCGAATTGAAGCGGTTGTCGGACGACGTCGGCGTCACGAACGTGCTGATTATGATCGATGACGAAGGGCACCTCGGCGACCCAGACGACAATCTGCGTACCAAGGCGGTCCAAAATCATCACCAATGGGTCGATGCCGCCAAGTTCCTCGGCTGTCATTCAATCCGCGTCAACGCCCACTCCGACGCCAAGCTGAGTCCCGAGGAGCAAGGCAAGCTCGCCACCGATGGCCTTCGCCGCCTGTCCGAATATGGGGCGTCGCAAGGCATCAATGTCATTGTGGAGAATCACGGCGGCATTTCATCGAATGGCAAATGGCTCGCGAAAGTCATCGCCGATGTCAAATTGTCCAACTGCGGCACACTCCCCGATTTCGGCAACTTTCACACCAGTGCCACGGAGGAATACGATCGCTACCAAGGGGTCGCAGAATTGATGCCGTTTGCCAAAGGCGTCAGCGCGAAGAGCCACAATTTCGATGCTACGGGTAACGAAACCGGCACCGACTATCGCAAAATGATGAAAATCGTACTCGACGCCGGCTACCACGGTTTTGTCGGCATCGAATATGAAGGAGACAAGCTCTCGGAGCCGGATGGAATCCGTGCCACGAAAAGGCTGCTGGAGAAAGTACGGGCGGAACTTGCTTAAACTTCCCTGCCTCGATCTGACCAGCGTCGCTGGGCGACTACTTCCGCTTCTACTGTGACCGGCAGCCACACCAGTCGCTCGCTTATCGCACGCCAGCGGAAGTGTACCGGGAGGGGCAAATCAACCGATAAAAAATTGGCTCTTTCGGCCAGCGCCAGGTGAAAGGGAGCGCAGGTTAGCCTCGCAGCGCCATCACCGCCGCCTCGGCCGCGCGGAATATCCGATCCACGATGCGTACCGAGCCGAAACGCGGCGTAACTTTATCGAAGTGCCACAACTACCCGGCGAGCCGTATATCTGCCTGCGCGTCCCCACAGGGGGCGGGAAGATCTTGATTGCCGCGCACGCCGTTGGGGCGATTGCAAAACACCTGGGACATCTGGACCACCCGCTATGCCTATGGGTGACGCCATCGACCACGATCCGCGACCAAACATTGCGAGGCCTGCGGAACCGCCAGCACACTTACCATGCAGCGCTGCGCGAAGGGCTTGGGGCGTGTTCGTGGAAGTGCCGACGATGGAGGTCGCGCTGGGGCAAGCTGCGGGAAGGGTGGGATTGAAATGGCCGAGCAAGACTACTGCCCCTATCGCCGCTACCGCGGAACGTATGCGTTTCAGAATCACGCCTTCGATTTGATTGGCGATATGGGCAAGGAAGACGAACCAGACTGCGCCTACAAGATTGACAATCACCCCAACGTCAAGCGTTGGATTCGGAATCTGGACCACGAAAGCGCCGGCGGTTTCAGTCTGCCCCTTTCACCGGGACGGTTCTTTCTCGATTTTCTGGCTGAACTGACCGATGGGCGAATTGCCATTGTCGAGTACAAAGGCCCACACTTGGCGAGCGACCCAAAGGAATTGCATAAGGAAGACGTTGGCAAACTGTGGGCGGCACGATCGGGCGGGAAATGCGTTTTCGTACGCGTGGTGGACCGGAATTGGCCGAAGTTGGAAGCGGCGCTGAATACGATTCCATGAAACAACCGCCCCAAGTTGTCGCGGTGAGATTGCGGCCGCAGTCGATGATTGACAAGTGGCGCAGGGAGAGACACACAAGCTGGCGCTAAGGTTGATTCCGCACCGGAAGGCAATCCATCACACCAAACGGACATCGTCCGGCAAGACAAGGCTATTTTGCCAGTTGGAGCGAATGCTTGCGGCTCTGTTCCAAGCGATCCAGCGCACTCGGAGGGACTCGAACCCCCAACCCTTGGTTCCGAAGACCAATGCTCTATCCATTGAGCTACGAGTGCTGGTTTTTGCTATCTCTTTGCCATTTCTCGACTTACAATTTCTGTAGAAGTCGATTTGGCACCACTTTTCGGCCGTTTGGCACCACTTTTTGGCAAAGAGGTAGCTTTTAGACGGCTGAATTCTACTCCGGCAACTTAGGGTTCACAACATGGCAAAGGGTTACTTCTATCGCTCCGGCCGCGGCTGGTACACGAAAGTCAAAGGCAAGTTCATCGCTTTGGAGGATGCCTCCGGCAATCGACTGAAAGCACCTGACGCGCCGGTCAACGTGCTGAAGGCAGCGTATCACAGAGTTCACGCCAGCAAGCC
>JADZDJ010000146.1 GCA_020851115.1 Pirellulales bacterium | reverse complement strand
TCCAGGCCAATTGGAGGTAAGCGGACAGACTCCTAGGCCGCATTTCCGTAAATCAGGACAATCAGCGATTCCTCTCGCACAAAAGAGGATTGCAAGAACCTCGTCCGGCAAAGACGCTTACCCGTACCTTGCGGACGACACGATGAAAGTTCTCGCGTCCTAATAGCCACGATGTCTAGCGACCCTTTTACCTGGGCGGCACGATTTTTATCCATGCTGCCGCTCAAAAGGATCGCCGCGATTGTGCAAGTCTATTTTTCAGCGTATCTTGCGTCTGGTCAAGGCGGCGCAGGGCACAAAATGGCGACCGCCTGGCTGCTCGGCTGGCCGCCATTTCTTAGCCCATTCAGCCAAGAGGCCCCTTGCGCTGTCGCTCAATGAAGACATTGGCGCAATAACACAATCCTAGTCTTTTTAATTCCGAAAGCACTAATGGCCCATTCGGAGCAACCGGCAGATTGCTATTGCATTATCGGCGCTGGGCCGTCTGGATTGGCGGTCCTCAAGAACTTCCGTGAGGCGGCCATTCATGCAGAATCCCTGGAGCGCGAAGACGGCGTCGGCGGCAATTGGTATTACGGCCGGCCATCGAGCAGCGTTTATCGCTCGACACACTTGGTCAGCTCGAAGTCACTCACGCAATATCCCGATTTTCCGATGCCAGCAGACTGGCCGGAATATCCCAGTCAGCAGCAGGTGCAAGAGTATCTACGCGCCTATGCCAAGCAATTTCGCCTCCATGAGGCAATTCGGTTCAACACCAGTGTGCAGCAGGTGGAACCCGCGGATGCCACCGCAAGCCGTTGGATTGTGACGCTATCGACCGGCGAGCGCCGCTGCTATCGCGGTGTGGTGATTGCCAATGGCCATCATTGGGATCCGAATTGGCCGAGTTATCCCGGCTGCTTTGACGGGGCGGTATTGCATTCGTCGCAATATAAGACGCCAGAAGTATTGACTGCGAAGCGAACGCTCGTCGTCGGCGGGGGGAATTCAGGATGCGATATTGCCGTCGAATCGGCTCAATGTGCGACAGCGACCTTTCACAGCATGCGCCGCGGCTATCATTTTGTGCCAAAGTTCATCCGCGGCATCCCCGCCGACCGCTGCGGCGAATTCCTATTGCGCTGGCGAGTTCCGCTCTGGCTGCGCCGCCGGCTGGCTGCGCGGGCGATCCGCATTGCGATTGGACCACTGGAAGAATATGGCCTGCCGCCTCCCGATCATCAGCTATTCGAGTCGCACCCGATTGTCAACTCGCAAATGACGTATTTTGCCGGTCACGGCCGCATCAAGCCCAAGCCCGATGTGGCCGAACTCTGCGGTGAGCGAGTGCGGTTCATCGACGGCAGTATCGAGCCGATCGACCTGATCGTCTACGCGACCGGCTTCAAGCTTAGCTTTCCGTTCATCGACCGCGAGCATCTCAATTGGCAATACGGAAAGCCGCAACTTTTTCTGAACGTGTTTCACCCCCGATACGACAACCTTTTCGTCGCCGGCATGATTCAGCCCGACAGCGGCATCTGGGGCCTGGTTCATTACCAAGCTCAACTGATTGCCCAGTTCATTCAATTGCAGCAGCGTCAGGAGGGGCGAGCCGACAAGTTCCGGCAGCTAAAGTCGCGATTCGACGTCGATCTCGCCGGGGGAATTCATTACCTGCATACCCCACGACACGCACTTGAAGTGGAACACTATAGTTATCGCTGCCGATTGCAGCGGCTGCTTGCGGCCTTCACAACGTAACAATCAGTACAGAGGCCCCGACCGCGAAATTGTTCGAGACCACGATCGACCTCGCTCATCGTTCAGCCACCACTGAATCGCAATCCAACCCAATCGCAGGTGCAGTGCGCACTTCGATTCGAATCTCACCGATGTTGGAGTAGGCCGAGAAAAAGCGTCTAGGAACCTTGAAATGCAGTACAATACCCTCGGATTCAAACCGTACGAATTCAATTTTCTCGCATTGTGAGATCCGGATGTTCACCGCGCGAGCAAGGATGGAATGAGAAACGTCGAAAAATTTGCTCCACAGTAACTTTTGTTGATTTCTCGGATTTGCAATTTCCGCTGTCCTCCTTGGAAAAATGGACATCCGTGCTGGCATACGCCTCCTCGCCCACTCCACAATCGCTTGCTACGATATAATTCGCTCGGTCGGATAATGACGGATTCGCCGAATCGCGCGTTGTTTGCTCGCGGGCAGTGCAGAACACAACTTGGGTCGGTAATTCCAGGCGACCTGTTTCAGTAAACGTACGATATTCAAGCCCGATCTATGGAAGTCGAAGTCGCAAAATGATCTTAACGGGAAAGACCGCCATCGTTACAGGCGCAGGCCGCGGCATCGGCCGTGCGATCGCCAGCGCTCTGGCGCAGGCCGGGGCCGACGTGGCGATCAATTATCTCACCGAACCGGAAGACGCTGAGCAAACCGCAGCCGCGGTTCGGGCTGCCGGCCGCAAGGCGCTGCTTTGCCAAGCCGACGTGGCCGATTACAAGGCGATGTCGGCCGCTGTCGAGCGGGCCGTCGACGAGTGGGGCCATCTCGATATTGCCGTCAGCAACGCCGCATATAGCGATCGGCATCCTTTTTTCAACGCCGATTTAAGTGGCTTCCACCGCACACTCGACGTGACCATGTGGGGCGCGTTTCATCTGCTGCACCTCGTAACACGGCAGATGATTCACCAAGGGCGCGGTGGATGTTTTGTGAGCATCAGCTCGCCCCACGCGGTCCTTGCCATCCCCACATCCATGGCCTACGGCATGGCCAAAGCCGCAATTGATCAAATGTGTCGCACGGCAGCCATTGAGTTGACCGAGCATCGCATCCGGGTCAACACCATTCATCCCGGCTGGACCGACACTCCCGGGGAACGAAAATTCGCCAGCGACGAAGCGATCGACAAAGCCGGAGCCAAATTGCCGTGGGGGCGGCTTGCGCGACCCGAAGAAATTGCTCGCGGCGTGGTGTTCCTCTGCGATCCCGCGAGTGACTATATCACCGGCAGCACACTCGCGATTGAAGGGGCAATTACGCTGCCCTGGTGGGCCAAAGAGGGGATGGAGATGCAGAAGTGATGTGGATGTAAGATAGAATGTGTGCGGCATAGAACCATCGACGCGAGATTGGCATGCTCGCCGGGTTCTACTCCTATCCGAAATTCCGCTCCCAGATCATCCCTATTTCCACGCCATGTCCAACTATCTCCTCCCTTGTCCTGCCTGCGGCCAGCACCAGACTGTGTCGGCCGCTCAAGCCGGCCAGTCGATCCGCTGTGCCTGCGGCCAGTCGATTGAAATTCCGACGATGCGTCATTTGCGGCAGCTACAACCGGCCGCGGAAATCGATCGCCCCGGTACGACTTGGAACCTCCGCAAAGGATTGCTATTTTTGGGGTGTGCGATCATGGGACTTTGTGCCGCGGTCGCCGGTTGGTACTACTCGAAATTGCCACGAGCGGTCGATCCCAATGAAGTGCGAACCGAAATCGACGCGCTGGAACCAGCCTTGTCGTATATCAGCGTGCAAGTTTGGAGGCTTGCTCCAGAGTATTCAACGTATTCAACGGATTCGTTGAGCCCCATCATGCAATCGGACTCAGGAAAGCTGATCCACGGACCGCTGATGGATATTTATGCAACAACACTGGAAAGCCGGCATCCGATGGCACGGTTCGTTGCACCCCATTCCACGTTCAATGCCATTGGACGGGCGCACGATCGCAAGGCGCTCTCATTCTGGCTTCCAGCGGCTGCGGCAGGCGCGCTCGTCGGACTGCTGATTGCACTTTCGGCACTGCTGGTGCGAAGCGAATCGCCGCAGCGGAGGCCTCACCGCTCGATCGCACAAACAGGACAAGAACGATGATGCTCAACCGCTTCAATGTCGCCGAGATTGAGACAAGGATTGAGGCAAGCTGGGACCATCGCTTCGTCCTCGCGGAGAAGTGAGGCAAGTACGCTACGAATCAAACCATTAGCGCGTATCGCTCTGCCATTTTTTCGAGCGAAATCGGCTTGATCTTACTGGCGTTGCCCGCTTGTCCGAAGGCGATCATGCGGTCGATACAAACTTTCTTCATTGCCTCGCGGGCGGATTTCAGGTAATCGCGCGGGTCGAGCTTTTTGGGGCTTTCCCAGAGGACTTTGCGGATCGCGCCGGTCATGGCCATGCGGTTGTCGGTGTCGACGTTAATCTTTCGCACGCCATGCCTGATGCCGCGCTGGATTTCTTCGACCGGCACCCCCCAGGCCTGCGTCATCTTGCCGCCGTACTTGTTGATCACCTCCTGCAGCGTTTGCGGTATGCTGGAGGAACCGTGCATGACGAGGTGACAATTGGGAAGTCGGCGATGGATTTCTTCAAGGCGACTCATTGCGAGGACTTCACCGTCGGGTTTGCGGGTGAACTTGTACGCGCCGTGGCTAGTGCCGATGGCGACGGCCAGGGCGTCGACGCCGGTGTCGGCGACGAATCGCTCGGCTTCGTCGGGATCGGTCAGTAACTGGTCGTGCGACAGCGCACCTTCCGCTCCGTGGCCGTCTTCCTTTTCGCCGTGGCCCGTTTCGAGCGAACCCAGGCAGCCGAGTTCGCCTTCGACGGAAACACCTTGCGCGTGGGCTTGATCGACAACTTCTCGCGTGACGCACACGTTGTAGGCATAATCGGTCGGCGTCTTGCCGTCGTCTTTCAAAGAGCCGTCCATCATCACGCTGGTGAAGCCGTGTCCAATGGCGCTGCGGCAGGTCGCCGGGCTGTTACCGTGGTCGAGGTGCATGGCGATCGGGATGCTTGGGTATAGTTCGGCGGCGGCGATCATCAAGTGACGGAGATAGTTATCTTGTGAATAAACACGAGCGCCGCGGGAAGCCTGAATGATGACCGGCGAATCGGTCTCGTTGGCAGCTTCCATAATCGACTGAATCTGTTCCATGTTGTTGACGTTAAATGCCGCTAGGCCATAGCCAAATTCGGCGGCATGATCGAGCAACTGGCGCATTGGAACTAGCGGCATATCGAACCTTTCAAGATTGGATTGATTTGAATTTGACTTGTGGCAATCACGCTGACTTGCCGTTGACCGGCAGTTCGCGTCGATAGTTTTTAAAACTTGCTTGGCAAGTGACGCCGACCTGCGTAATTGGGATGACTATCTTGCGATTTTTACGAGGAAGTGTCCAGGTGGGGATGACTGGTCTCCGTGAGCGCGCGATAGATCCTGCAGCGCGCGATTCACTTCACGAATCGACTGGATGCTTCAGGTGCGGGGTAACGGTTCTTAGCTGACAAGTCTTCAGTTGCTCACGAACTCCATCGCTTCGCCAGCCTGTCAACGACCAGTTTGCCGATATTCAAAGCGGCAGTGGCCGCCGGCGAGGGAGCATTGCAAACGTTCACGACGCACTCGGTTTCTAAAATCCAAAAATCGTCGATGATCGAGCCGTCGCGCGCCACCGCCTGCGCGCGAACTCCGCTCGGGGCGACGGTCAAGTCTTCTGTGCGAATTTCTGGCACCAGCCGCTCGAGCGCGTGGGTGAACGCATTCTTGCTGAAGCTACGCCATAGTTCCTTGCTCGCCGTCCGCCAATGCTTTGCCGCCAATCTCAAAAAGCCTGGGTACGTCAGTGATTCGGCCAAATCCTTGATCGAGATGTCTCTCATGCGGTAGCCTTCGCGGGCGAACGCCAACACTGCGTTTGGCCCGCATTCGACACCGCCGTGAATTAGCCGCGTAAAATGCACACCCAAGAATGGAAACTTGGGATCCGGGACCGGATAAATCAAATTGCGGCACAAATGTTGAGCCTGGGGCTTTAGCTCATAGTACTCGCCGCGAAAAGGAACAATCTTCGCTTCGACTTGTTGGCCACTCATCCTCGCCAGTCGGTCAGATTGAAGGCCGGCACAAGTCACCACATACTTTGCGTCAAAGTCGCCCCCCTCGCTTGATACACATATGCTTCCGCTTTGAGGATGCATCGCGGTGACGCGCGCATTACGGACGATGCTTCCGCCCGCTTCCATCGTCCGCGCTGCCAACCGTTGGCACACACCAGGAAAATCGATAATGCCGGATTCCGGCACATGGATTGCCGCGACACCCTGGGCATGAGGTTCCAATTCGGCCAGCCGTGACTTGTCGATCAGTTCGCACTTCACTCCGTTGGCTTTGCCGCGGTCCAAAATTCGCTCGAGTGCCGCGATTTCGTCCTCGGCAACTGCAACAATCACCTTGCCGCAGATTTCATAAGCCACACCCTCGGCAGCGCAAAACTGCTCCATCGCCAATTTGCCGCTACGACAGTTCTGCGCCCGTAGCGATCCGGGTTTATAGTAAATTCCCGAGTGCAATACGCCCGAATTGCGGCCGGTTTGATGAAACGCCAACTCTCGCTCTTTTTCCAACAGCACCACCTTGCGGCCAGGATAGCGGCGAGTTAGGTCATAGGCGGTCGCCAATCCCACGATGCCTCCACCGACAATAAGCACATCTACGCTGTTCATGACTTCCAATGGCGCGGACTTTAACGGTTGGGCGAACTTGCCAGCCGAGAGTCTCGCAGTTTTGACGATGTTGCGGAAGGACGCCTCAGCGAAACTTCAGTCGTCGATGGCAATTGTAGTTGCATCGAGCGAAATCGTGTGTACAGTCAAAGTTTGTGACCGAATGTGACACAACGATTTCCGTCGTGGCGGCGGCTATTGGCTGCCGGGAATGCATCACTTTCGGTAGAATTCCGGCGGCTGGAATCCGTCGAGACGAAGATCTACATCACTGTACATCGGCCGCATGACCCGCGCCGCTTGTTTGAAGGATTATCGCCATGTCATCGGTTCATCATCCTCATCCCGAGGAAGTCGAACACTTATTGCGTAACGCCGAATTGCGCAATGAAATCGAACCTTACTTAGATGAAGCCGTCCTGCAGCTCAACCATGAGGAAGTGCCCACGCCGGTCGAGAACGAGTTTCTGGCATCGATGATCGCGTGGGAGCGGGCGCCGATCCTGCCGATTTTTCAGTGGTTCAGCCCGGAACTGAGGCTACCGTCGCCCGATCGCCTAAACGATGACGAAGTGCATGAGGCCCTGTGGAATACGATCCACAAGCTGTTTGAATCGCGAATTGTACTCGACTTCACCGACCACCTCACCGACCGTGAGTTGTACACGCTGATCTGGCGAGACATCCTTCCCTCGCCGGAAAAGAAAATCGAAAACTCGAGCAGCTATTTGCACTGGGACTGTTCCGACGCCAGTGGCGATGCCGAATTGTGGCTGCGGTACTACGCCAGTCCCGAGGAGCGCGAACAGTGGGACGAGGAAAGCAGCGTCCCCTTGCCTCCGCACGAAGATCCGCCGTACCCAAGGAACCTTCCGCGAGCGCCATTCTGATTTTAATTTTCCAAGTTGGCGTGCGACACAACGGAAGGGAAAGAGTATTTTGGATCTGATCCGTTCCGTCAATCGCGACTGGAGAATTGCTCATGTCGTCGCGAAGCTGCTGAGACCGACTTGTCGGCTGGGTGCTAAGGAGCAGACTTAAAGGGGGAGCGCGTCGGCGAATGGCGACCGGCACCAGCGCATGGAACCGATTCTGCTCAAAATCACACCTGTGCAGCCTGATCGCTTCAGCCGCAAGTAACCCGCTGAGGCCGCAGAAATTGGCGTTACTTTGCCAAATCTGTCGATTTTATTGGCCGCTACCGCCAGATTGAAGGCAGTTTTCTAAGCTAGATTGGAGGGGAAAGTATACTCTGCCCAGTGATTCGTGGCGCAATATCGGACTCGGAAGCGCGCCATGGATAACAGTGCAGAATAGACGCCCGGCCGCGAGCAAGGGAGAAGAGGGTTCACAGTGAACCGGCTTGCATTCTCCTGGTGTGGTGCTCCGTCTCGTTTCCGGATGATTCGCTGCGAGCTTCACCATGTCGATGGAACTCCTATTCTATATCGTTGTCTGGGTGTTGCCGAGTGTGCTTATCGGCGTATTCATCGGCTTCTACTGGGGTCGCGCGCCAGTGCTAATTCGCGAGCGAAGGCTGGCTCAAGAAGAGCGCGAAGCGACGCTCAAAGCGTTGGTCACCCTGATGGAAAGCACCGAACAATTGAATACCGATGTTGGCAGCCGCAATACCGAAATCGCCGCCGTGGGCAAAAGCGTCGAGTGCTTGTTGGGCGACGGCAAGATGGAACTGATGCAGACCAAGCTGTTGGAAAAGGTGACTGAGGTGGTCGAAGCCAATTTACGTCTACAAGACGACTTAGTCGTTGCCCGCTATCGCATGGACGAGCAGGCGCGCGAACTCGATCGCACGCGCGTCGAGGCCCGCACCGATATACTTTCGGGCGTCGATAACCGCAAATCGTTTGATGAGGGGCTCGATTATCTGCTGCGCAACTTCAAACGTAGCGGCGCGCCATTCTCGCTGATCCTGTGCGACATCGATCACTTCAACTGGATTAACGATACACACGGACATACGGCCGGCGATTTGGTGGTTAATCATGTCGGGGCGCTGCTGAAGTCGTGCTTGCGCGCCGGCGACTACGTGGCACGTTACGGCGGCGATGAGTTTGTGTTGCTGCTTCCTGGCACGTCGATCGAAACCGCCCAAAACGTGGCCGACCGAATTCGTTTGGAAGTGGAGTGGCACAATTTCGACGTCGGCACCAACAAGCAGCGAGTCGCCATCACTTTCAGCATCGGCGTCACTTCCGTCCGCGAAGGAGACACGGCCGAAATCATCGTCCAGCGAGTCGATCGGGCTTTATATAAGTCGAAGCAGGGCGGTCGCAATCAGACTTATTCGCTTGGAGAAGCAGGCGAATTACAAAAGGTCGGCGGATAATGCGGGCGTGGCACGATTCACCCTTGCCGATCGACCTCCCCTCCTTGATGGATGGGACACCGTTCGCAATCCCAACCGGGACGGTTTCGGCCTTGGCTGCGTCCACCACTACAGGCAATTTCTTGATGGAGTACTCAGCGGTGCAATGACGACCTATCTCGATGGGTGGCGATTCATCTCGTGCGTCTGAAATCAGAAAAGCCTGTAGGCGGGCGACGATGCGATTCGTGCCTCGCGGGTGTTCCAGAGAATTGCCGACGGGTGGTTATTTCGTTCTCGTGGCGGCGCGAACCGTTTCGGCCGGGCCCCCTTCGCGGTAGGCTTGGTTGCGCTGGTAGATTTTCAGTCGCTGCTCAACCTTGGATCGCACTTTTTCGGGAGCGGCAGCCACGGCGCGAGTGGCGGCCGCTTTGGCTTCCGTAAATTGCCCAGCATTGGCGCAGGCGGCGGCCAGCGTGTCGGGATAGCGATAATCCGGTTCGCCGTCGAGTTCGATTGCAATCTTGGCGATTTCAATCGCCTTTTCTGGATTGCGATAGCGCGCTTGCGGGCAAGTCGCCATTTGCCATGCCGCGCTGAGATATGCTCGCCCCAATTTCGGATCGATACGATAGGCGGCCATATAATCGCTAGCCGCTAAATCAAATTGGCCTGTGCCCTGCCGATAGATATCGCCGCGATCCACAAGTGTCGCGGCATCGTTGGGGTTTAGCTGCACTGCGCGGCTGAGGTCGGCGATCGCTTGGCGAGCGCGCCCGAGCTTGTACAACACTTGCCCGCGACTTTGATAAAAGGCCGCATCGGCAGGTTGAAGGCGAATCGCTTGGCTGAAATCTTGCAACGCCCCAGCGAAATCGTTTTGCTCGAGCTTCAGGTTAGCTCGATTGAACCAGGCATTGGCATATTGTGGATTCAATTCGATCACGCGATTGAAATCGACCATCGCGGCAGCTTTATCTCCCATCAAGCCCCTGCTGACGCCTCGATTCTGAACCGCTTTCCAGAGCAGTGGATTGAGAACGACGGCCGTCTCAAAATCCTTTAGCGCCTCCACCTCTTTTCCCTCCTTCACTAACAACTCACCGCGGCGATTGTGTGTCCATGCCTTTAGCGTTCGCCCATAGGCCGCGTAACGACTGCTGGCCCCTTCGTCAATTCCTTGCTGGATGGCGTCGATGATTGTGGTGCAATCTTCCGGAGTCTCAATTGACACCGTTTTCAACGATTGGTCGTGAATCTTGCGATCGGGAGCGCTCAGTTGCGATTGGATATCCTCCGACCGAGTCGCCTTTGCGTCGTTGGTTTCTGGTAGTTGCGTTGGAAACTGCGGCTGCCGAACCACCGGATGCGACATTCGTTGGGCCGAGGCCTCCGGGGCAAATGCGAGGGATAATGCAGCGAGTGTCACTGCCGCGAAAAATCGATCAAATTGTTGCAGTACCATCATTAAACCTCCATGAGTGTGGTTGTTTGTTGCCAGTATTCAGTGGTTCGTGGTGCGATGCCCCGATGGTGTTCTTGGTTACCAGTGACATTGGGCCGCCGACCACTTGAAAATCTTCAACCGTGTGGCTCTGTCATCCTCCACGGATCGAGCGCTTGATTCAAGTCGGATTCGGTCACGATCGCCTTTTCGCGGCACAAGTCGCGGATGGTCTTACCCGTTTTGAAGGCTTCTTTGGCCAGCGCAGCCGCCTTCTCGTAGCCAATGAGTGGGTTGAGACTGGTGACCATCGACAGACTTTTTTCAACCGAGGCTTCGCAGACCTCCGCGTTGGCTTCCATTTCCTCGGCGCATAAATCGACGAAAGCCCGGACGGCGCTAGCCAGCAGCGTTGCGGCATCGATCGCGGCCAGGCCCATCACCGGCATCATAATGTTGAGTTGGAACTGTCCGCCCGTCGCGCCGCTGAAAGCGATCGTATGATCGTTGCCCATGACCCAGACGCAGGCTTGCATCAGGCTCTCGCACATCACAGGGTTTACTTTGCCGGGCATGATCGAACTTCCAGGCTGTCGATCGGGAAGTCTAAGTTCGTAAAAACCGCAACGAGGGCCGCTGGAGAGCCAACGAATGTTGTTGGCGACGTTGAACAACGTGACGGCGATGGTCCGCAAATGGCCACTGCAATCGACCAAACCGTCGCGCTGTGCGTTGGCCTCGAAGTGATTGACTGCTTCCGTGAATGAAATTCCTGTTTCGGCTTGAAGAGCCGCGGCGACGCGGCGGCCGAATTCTGGATGCGTATTGATGCCGGAGCCGACGGCTGTGCCACCGGCGGGAAGTTCAAGCACAGTTTCCAAGGCGTGCTTTGCACGGTTGATCGATAACGTCAATTGTCGCGTAAAGCCGCTAATTTCTTGCCCTAGCCGCAAGGGCGTGGCATCGGCCAAGTGAGTGCGGCCGATCTTGATGATCTTGTCCCACTCCGCAGCCTTCTGTGCGAGCACTCGTTCTAGCTGAGCGAGTGCGGGTAGCAACTGTTTTTCGATCGCCACCGCGACGGCTACGTGGATCGCCGTGGGGACCATGTCGTTGGTCGATTGCCCCATATTGACGTGATCATTCGGATGAATCGACTTGTTCTCGGCAAATCGATCACCGCCGACGATTTCGATGGCGCGGTTGGAGATCACTTCGTTGGCATTCATGTTGCTCGATGTGCCCGAGCCGGTTTGAAAGACATCGATCGGGAACTCGTCGTCAAACTTTCCTTCGGCAACTTCGCGGCAAGCCTGCACGAGCGCCGCCACTTGCCGTTCGCCGAGCGGGTTTTTTCCGCTGCCCATGAGCTTCCCCAAATCACCATTGGCGACTGCCGCGGCGTACTTCACGAGACCCAGCGAGTGGATCAGTTCGGCTGGCAATCGGCGACCAGAAATTGGAAAATTTTCAATGGCTCGCTGCGTCTGTGCGCCGTAATATGCCCTTGCGGGTACGCGCACATCTCCCATCGAATCGTGTTCCGTACGGAAATCCATGTGATTGTTAGCTTGGTTGTTTGGTTGGATCATTCGTTTGGTTTTGGGTGGTAGCATTCTTGCCGTGCATCGCTGGCAGGCTTGACTGTAATCTTCAGGCACGCAGCGAGAAGATCCGGATGAATGCCATCGCCATACAAATAACGCAGAATGACGAATTCTCTTCACCACGGCAATGGGTATTGCGAGAGGAAACCTTGTTATATGCGGCAATACTGCGCGGTGCAATCGAACTTCGAGCAATCGATCGACCGTTGGAGGTCGATCGATTGTGGAGAGTCGCCTGGAAGAAGCATTTGATCTACCAATCGTGTAGGCTGCGGATCGAATCCGTCAATGCGGTCTTGCTCGGCAAGATTGCCTTCCCTATAGTTCCTTTCGATGTCGAGTTCATCTCCACGATCTGGTCAAGACGAATCGGGGCTGTCGCTCGATCAGCTCAATCAGGCTTTTGCCGAGATGTTGGGTCACGGTAGCGATCCGTATTCAACGCCGCTCGATGCGCCGTCAGATAGATTGGCAGAAGCGGTCGCCCAAGTGCTGCCGCAAGCCGCCGGCGACACGGGAACAGCTGAAGAGTCTGCATCATCGGCCGATGACGACTGTGCGATCAGTCCGCGGACGATTTTGGAAGCCCTGCTGTTTGTGGGCCGGCCGGATAACGTTCCGCTCACTGGCCAGCAAATCGCCGGACTGATGCGCGGCGTGACCGCCGAGGAAATCGACGACCTCGTACAAGATCTGGACTCCGATTACGCGGCCAATGGATGTCCCTATACGGTTGCCCCCGACGGACCTGGCTATCGTCTCACGCTGCGTCGGGAATTCGGCCCGCTGCGCGATCGCTTCTTCGGCCGCACCCGATCGGCCAGACTTTCGCCGGCCGCCATCGAAGTGCTTGCGCTGGTGGCGTACAACGAGCCGCTGACTGCCGACGAAGTCTCCAAGCTGCGAGGAAAGCCGAGCGGCCAAGTTCTTTCGCAATTGGTTCGACGCCAATTGTTGCGCGTCGAGCGCGCTACGGAAAAGCCAATCAAGACAAAATACTTCACCACGCGCCGATTTCTCGAAGTCTTTAATTTACGTAGTCGCGAAGATTTGCCGCGCGCCGAGGACTTGGAGCGTAACTAATCGATGGTGAGTTTGCGAATCCGAACTGCACCCGCCTTGAAGCGGAACCGATCCACTGGTTCCTGACGGCTGCGGTCGGAAAACGCGTCACCGTTTCATGGTCCAGTCGCAGAGAAGAAACGAAGCGCGGACCTTCGACCGCAAAATTTGTGGCCGTGCTGCGAAGATAGCCAGTCCTGCGATTGCAACTGCGAAAAGAGCGAAAGTCCCCGGCTCCGGCACTAGCGCCGCGCCGACGGCAGGCACTGTTGGGAAATGCGTTTGCCACGCGACAAAATCGGCCCCATCCACGTCGCCGTCGCCATCTGCGTCGCCTGTCGCCAGAGTTGCGCCGCTGGCGGTGGGGAAGTGAATTTGCCAAGCGACGAAATCGGCCCCATCCACGTCGCCGTCGACGTCGAAATCGCCAGGGAGCAGCGGCATTTGGAAGGCGCTGTTCAGCGCCAAACCCAAAATTCCATTGGTTTCGTCGAAAGTAATCCAGTCAAATGCGCCTGGTGCGAAATCGCCGAAGTTAAACGTCTCGAGATCGAGCGACAGGCTGCCGACGAGAAAATTCATCCCAAAAATGCCGTCGAGGGTCAGGGTTTGCTCCGTTGTCGGATCTTTCAACGTGATGTCCGAAACCAGGACAGGCGCTTCTAGATAGTTGAGATTGTGCGGGTCGCTGTCGTTGGTTACGCTCCCCTCCATCGTAGGCACTAGCAAAGAACTGAGGTAAAATCCAGCTGCATTGGTCGTGCCGCCGATGCCGCCGACCGATAGTTTGAATTGATTGGGAACCAGGGTGCCCGGCGCGGTAGGATTTGCCGGATCGAAAACCTCCAGCTTCGGATTGTCAGTTCCTTCGGTGCCTGCTTGATAGCGCACATGCAGTTGTGCAGCCATATTCTTGGAGATCATCGAAGCCCCGGCACCGGTGTCGAGCAGGAAGCTTCCCTGTGCCGAATAAAAATGCGATGGATCAGCCTGAAACCCGATTTTCACCGGCGGCGAATTGTCGGGGGACAAGCTACCGGGGTCGGCGGCCAATTGCCGCACCGGATCGGGGCCAAGAAACGGATTGTGGGCCAGTGCCGGTCCCATTGCGCCGCTGGGCGTCAGCGTCGTGAATCGGTCGAAGGCGCCATAGCTCAGCTTAACATGCAAATTCGTGGCGGGAATGCCTGGATTGCTATCGGCCGTCGCCTGTTGAAATGGGGTGCCCGGATTATAAAGATAGGTCCGCAAAAATAGCTCGCTATCGAGCGTTTCGAGATGGCTGAAAAGATAGTTTTCAAAGCCAACCTGCTGAATCTGCAGCATGGTTTGATTTGAAAATCTCGGGTCGATGACCATGGTCTTGCCGGTCATCGCCGGCATTCCGACAACGTTGAGGTCGCCGAGTAGAAATTGTAATTCGATACTTTCTGGAAGACTGTCGGTGCCGTTGCTCACCGGGCCGATTTGTGCCCGCACTGGTCCGGTTTCTTGCGAATAGTGCGCGGCAATTTGCGGGTTGTAGACGGCTTGATACTCGACGGCCGCATTCGCCGCCGGTTGATAAGGAGCGAACCCAAAATACAGCGGCTGCGAAACGTGAAACGGGTCAGAACCGGCGACGCCAACATCTTCGTAAATAATCGGCGTGCCGTTGTAGGTGTCGTTTGCCAACTGCCAGCCGAGCGCCGTATTGTTACTTAGCAAAATGCCGCTTGCGCCGGTGTCCAGGTAGGCCTGAAAATTGATCGACGGCACTGGATCGGGATTGAACGGATTGAGGGGATCGGACACATCACCGACGATGGGATTGCCGCCCGGCGCGGTTCGAATCAGGACGTTAATCTGCGGCTGGTCGATCGCCGCAGGGGCGGAGATGCCATCCAGATCGATGGCCGAGGCCGATCCTGCCCAAATCACTCTGATGACTATGGCTGCAAGACCTACCCTGAAAGCGAATTGGCCGCAGCCAATCCTCCACATTAAGACGCTGCACCGCCGCCAACCGCTCATTCGCCGCTCCAAAGATTCGCCAGGCCCCTGGCTAACATTCGTTATAATCACAGTGGTCACGTAAAGCCAGAGCTTGAACGCAATCTGAACCAATGGACTTGCACGAATCACATGATAATTGCATCACCGCGGAGAACGAGCCATCTCATAGCGGAACGTGGGTAGAAATGGATACAATTGGGAGGCACCTATGCTTGCGCCTTTCCCTAGGAAAGGTGGCACATCATTGTTGTTGTTGATTGTTACCGGGGCGATAGAGGTATTTCTATGCGCTGCTACGTTGAAATTGTAATTTGGTGGGTAGTTTTGTTGTCACTGGTTGACTCGACTCATGCCGAGAACTGGCCGCAGTGGCGAGGACCGCGGAGCAATGGCGTGAGTGGCGAAGCCGGGCTGCCGACCACCTGGAGCAAGACTGAAAACGTCGCTTGGCGGCTAACGCTGCCGGGGCCGGCTGGATCGACACCCGTCGTGTGGGGCGACAGCATTTTTCTGACGTCTGTGGATGGGAACGATCTGGTGCTGTTGAAATGCAGCACCGAGGGCAATCAAATCTGGCGAAAAGTGGTTGCCACGGGAAATAAATCATCGCGGGGCGACGAAGGCAATTCCGCTTCCCCATCCCCTTGCACCGACGGCAAGCACGTCTGGACCTTTATGGGCACCGGCGATCTGGCTTGCTATGACTTCGACGGCCGCGCAGTCTGGAAGTTTAACGTCCAGGACCGGTACGGCAAATTCAACATCATGTGGGGCATGGCTAGCACTCCGTTACTCGACGGCGACCGGCTGTATCTGCAATTGTTGCACAGCGGCAGCGCGAACGTGGTGGCCCTCGACAAGCTCACCGGCAACGAAATCTGGCGGCAGACGCGCAATAGCGACGCCCGCGACGAGTGTCGCGAAAGTTACGCCTCTCCGGTAATTTATCGCGACGACAAACAAGAGTTTCTACTCACGCACGGGGCCGATTACATCGTCGCCCACGACTTGAAAAACGGCGCCGAGATCTGGCGGAGCGGCGGATTGAACATCGGTGGATACAATCCCACGTTGCGGTTAGTAGCATCGCCAACCACTGCGCCGGGCATTATTGTCGTTCCATCGGCGAAGAAAGGCCCGGTGCTTGCGCTGTCGCCAGGCAGTCACGGCGATATTACCGAATCGAGCGCCGGCCACTTATGGAGCAAATTGTCGGGTACGCCCGATGTGCCTTCGCCACTGATTTACGATGGCCTCGTTTATCTTTGCGATGAAGGTGGGCTTGTGAGCTGCATCGATGCGGCTACTGGTAAGGAGTATTACCAAAAGAAGCGCACGCATCCCGACCGCCATCGCGCCAGTCCGATGTACACCGATGGCAAGATTCTAATCACGTCCCGCGACGGCCACATAACGGTGGTCAAGCCGGGAAAAGAATTCAAGATACTAGCAAGCAACGACATGCAAGAGAGTATCTCAGCCTCCCCGGCCGCTTCCAACGGCACCCTGTACCTGCGGACGTTTGATGCGTTATATGCGATACGGGACTCGAATAAGAAATGAATTGCCCGGCACAACTGCTTTTTTGCCCGTCTAGCGCTGCAGGCAAATCTTGCGCTACAAATGCTCGCAACGCCGAATTCCGCACATCTTGACTACTGCCAGATATTGCGATGAAGCGATTCGCTTGCCGACTCGCGCGAGATTAGTTGTCGCCACTCGGCACGTCCGAAGATTGCAATCAGCAAGAGATACGTGACCACGCACGCTAACAGCGGCGCGGCGACTCGCACAATCACGGTCCAGTTCATTTGATGCGATGCGGAGATGACAGGAGGCAAAGCTCGCAGTACCAGCCAGCCAACGAGCGCCATGGCGAATGTGGCAACCAGCATTCGTGCGAGCGAAACAAGAATCATCCGCCACGGCATCGCGACGTGACTGCGAGAGAACATCGCCAGTAGCATCACGAGTTGCAGGGCCGCGGCAATCGCTGTCGAGGCGGCCATGCCCAATTCCGCCAGCGGCCACATGAGTGTAATGTCTAAAACGGTGTTGATTGTAACCGCGATCAAGCCTGCCCGGACCGGCGTGATCCGATCGTTCACCGCATAAAAGCCGCGGATCAGTACCGGAGCGCCACAGTAGGCCCATACGCCGCTGCTGTAGATTGCAATCATTTGGGCTACTCGTTGCGTGTCGGCCGAAGTAAATTTGCCGGTTTGAAACAGCAATTGGGCGATCGGCTCGGCAAGCAGAATCAGACCGGCCGTGGCGGGCAAGGCGAGCAGCATGACCAGGCGCATTCCGCGGACGAGGTCATTACGCACGGCCGCATAATCGCCGCGGGCGGCATGACGCGCAAGCAGTGGAAAGACCACGGTCGCCACGGCAATGCCGAGAATTCCCAGCGGAAATTGATATAGCCGCTCGCCGAAGTAAATGGCCGAGGCGGCCCCCTGTTTCATCGGATAGGGAATTCCGCCGAGCCAGCCTATATTTTGCGGGCCGTCGGGCGCGGCAGCCATCCCCCACGCTAGCAAACTATCAAGCAGCGTGTTGATCTGAGTAACCGCTAGTCCAAAGAGCGTGGGCAACATATTCCAGCGGATTTGGCGCAGCTCGTTGCGTGTAGCGGCGAAATTTACAGTCAAGCGAAATCCTGCCGTTCGCAGCGCCAGCCAAAGCAAGAGACACTGCGCCAGACCGCCTGCCAGGACACAGATCGCCAATATACGGGCTTGCGCCGCCGGGTCATTGCTCAGTCGAGGTGCGATCCAAATCGTACCGACCATCCAAACAACATTGAGCACTGCCGGGGTGAAAGCCGGCGCAGCAAACTTGCCCATCGTTTGCAACGACGCCGAGGCGATGGCTAGCAGGCAAGCGAGAATGACGTAAGGCAACAGCATTGCCGACAATCCGGCCAGCAGCATTTCCCGTGGTTCTGTGGATGCGGCGGCCCAAATCACAAATCCGATCTCGCCGACGGCGACCAAGCCGGCAAGGACGAGTACGATCCACGCCATCGTCGAAGCCGCCACGCGCCAGGCTTGCTTGCGGTCGCGTTCGAGCGTTTGCGCGAACACGGGAAGAAAGCTCGCGGTCAGTGCACCTTCGCCGAACATCCGGCGGAACAGATTCGGAATGCGAAAGGCCACGACGAAGGCGTCCATCACACCGCCGGCGGCCAGCCCAAAGAGCGATGCTGTGGCTCTGTCACGCAGTAGCCCAAGCACTCGGCTGGTGAACGAGCCAAGGCTGGTGACGAGCGTGCCGGAGAGCAGCGCGTGGCGTGGGTGAGGATCTTGGCCGCCTGCGGACATGGTGGTTGATCGTAAAGACGAAAGGAAGGAGGGATTGGTATGGATACCGCGAAAAGGGTTAGGCGTTGGTGCAGTTGATTTTTTCCGCTGGTTTACGCACTTTCGGTACCGACGCCCGCCCTGTTGGCGCGACCTATTCGAATGGGACGGCAATCAAGAAAATTAGCACTTGTCGAACCGCCGCGAAATGTCTACTTTCAACGTCGCACCAGTCACCAGTCACCAGTCACCAGTCACCAGTCACCAGTCACCAGTCACCAGTCACCAGTCACCAGTCACCAGTCACCAGACCACTCCAACGATGCCCGAATATTCCAAATATCAACAGAAAGTAATCAATAACTATTACAACAACCTCGACACGGTGCATTTGCAGCGCCTGGGCGAGCAGGTGACTGAAATTTTTTTAGCTGAAGGCAAAGCACGGGCCAAGCGGTGGAAGGATATTGCCAAGTTGCTCGAAAAAATGAAAGTGCCGCAAACGCGAATCGACAATATTATCAAGCAAGACAATCCGACACTGTTGGCGACGCTGCTCGAAGAAATGTTGGCGAAGGTGAAGTAAATCATGCCCGACATTTGGACATTTCATTCCGCCGGCGCGGTTATTTTTGGTCCCGGAGCGATTGCGCGGCTTGGCGAGCAGGCGAATCGGCATCGATGGGAGCGTGTGTTGGTGATCACCGATCGGACGCTCGTTGGCGCGGGATTGCTGGACGAAGTGCGAATTCCGCTCGCTTCCGCTGGTGTTGAGGTCGAAGTTTTTGACGATGGCCAGCCGGAGCCGTCCATTGCGGCCGCGGAACGGTCGATTGCATCGGCGATGAAGGTCAAGCCCGACGCGATCCTCGGTTTAGGCGGCGGCAGCAATATGGACTTGGCGAAGGTCACCTCCGTGGTTTTCACTCACGGCGGCCACCCGCGCGATTATTTGGGAGAAGAGCTTGTTCCCGGGCCGGTGACGCCGACGATTTGCGTTCCGACGACGGCCGGCACAGGGAGCGAAGTAAGCGGTTCGGGCGTATTAACCGATCAGGAGAATCAGCTCAAAGTCGCAGTTGTCAGCAATTTCATGCGGCCGAAGTTGTCGATCGTCGATCCGCGGCTGACGATGTCTTGCCCGCGGCATGTAACGGCCGAGAGCGGTATCGATGCGCTGACTCACGCGATCGAAGCGTACACGGCAATCGACAATGAAAGATTTCCACTGCCTGTCGGTGAAAAGACCATTTATCAAGGACGTAACCCGCTCGGCGATGCTTTCGCCGAGAAAGCAATCGCGCTCGTCGGCCAGCACTTGTTGCGGGCAGTGGATGAACCGGCGAACCTCGAGGCACGGACCGGAATGTCGCTGGCAGCGCTGCTTGGCGGGTTGGCGTTTGCCAACGTCGGCGTGGCGCTGACGCATGCGCTGGAATACCCCGTCGGCGGGGCGACGCATTGCTCGCACGGCGCAGGGAATGGCCTGCTCTTGCCGTTCGTGATGCGTTATAATCTCCCCGCCCGAGTGCCGCAATTCGCAAAAATTGCTCAACTTTGGGGCCGAAGTGCGGCCGGAATGAGCGAATCGGCCGCGGCTGAGGAAGCGATTTTCGCGGTCGAACAACTGAAACAAGCGATCGGCATCCCTCGGCGGCTGCGCGACCTGGGAGTCCACGAAAATCAATTGAGGACGTTCGCCGAAAAAGCGGCGACGATCAAGCGAATTTTACGAGTGAACCCTCGGTATCCGACGGTCGAGGAGATGGTGGAGATCTATAAATCGGCCTTGTAGTTCAGAGAATTTGAACCGTAGAGACGTGGAGAGAGAAAAAAGAATAGATAAGGGGCGTGGAAGAAGGCAGAAGCGTGCTAACAAGACAACTCTAAAGGCTTGAGAAGCTGCTCAGGCTCAACTCGAACATCTTGGCGTCAGAATGAAATCCGTTGAAAGGAATTTACTCAAAGCTCGAAGGGATCACGGCCTACCGCACTAATTGATTTTTCACGAGAATCCATTCCTCCCTGTGCCTCTGCAGATCAATCCGTCTATGTCAACTAACGCCGCCGCTGCCGACGAACTCCGCTGGAAGAAATTTCGGGTGCTCGACGACGGATTTGTTTGTCTCGTGGACGTGATGGGGGACGATCAGTCGGTGGTTCAGGCGGCACGAGTGAGTTATGGAGAAGGGACGCGCAAGCTGTCGGACGATCGCGGGCTGATTCGCTACTTGATGCGGCACCGGCACAGCACGCCGTTCGAGATGGCCGAGATCAAGCTGCTGGTACGCGTGCCGATGGATGGCTGGCGACAGTGGATCCGGCATCGCACGGCGAATGTGAATGAGTACAGCACCCGCTATTCACTCGCGATCGACGCCACGCAAACAACGAAGCCCGACGAATGGCGATCGCAAGCCGCAACGAATCGGCAAGGGAGCGGCGATGCTTTGGAGGACAAAATTGGAGTTCAGTTGTCGGCTGCCGAAACCGCGTTTCAATCTGCAGCGCGCAAACTGTATGAAGAACGAATTGCCGCCGGAGTGGCGCGAGAGCAAGCGCGCAAGGACTTGCCGCTTTCGACCTATACCGAGGCGTATTGGAAGATTGATCTACATAATTTGCTCCATTTTTTGGCCCTGCGCATGGATTTGCACGCGCAGTACGAGATTCGCTGCTACGCCACGACGATCGGCGAGAAGATTTTGCAGCCGCTTTATCCGCTCGTGTGGGAGGCGTTCGTCGATTATCGGCTCGAGGCGATGTACCTCACGCGGCTCGATCGCGAGACGATCGCACGGCTGATGGAACGACTTGCCGCCGCCGGGCGAATGCTCGGCACTGAGGAAGACTTGCTGGCAGTGCAGGATCCGACTTGGGTTGGCCTTTCCCGCTCGCGGGAACGCGACGAATGCCGCGAGAAGCTGATTGCTCTAGGCATTTTGCAAATGCCATGATTCAACGCGAACCGATGAGACATTCTGTTACATCCGCGGTTACGCCAACTTGTTATCGGCTTCGAGATCGTCGTCCGGAAGCTCGGCAATGATCGGCGACTCGTCGTATTCTTCGTCGGTGAGCAGTTTGAAGCTGCGTGGGCCAAGACGAGAATGAATGATGCGCATGGGAGGATTTGCGTTAGCAGCGGTAGGGGGTGATGAATCGGGCGAGTTTTCCTCTTCCTGCGAGCGTGCATCAGGCATCCAAAGCGGATTGATTTGGTCGTCCAATTCGCCTGTGAACTCCTCGGCATTCCAACCGCGGCGGATGGCAGCCCAGCGGGGAGCGCGGTGTGGCGGGTCGAGCCGGCGTTTAGGCTTGCGAACGCTTTGGGGCGCCGGAACAAGCCGCTGGATATTAGATTCCACCTCCGCTTCAATCGTCGATAGTGGTTCGGGCGGCTCGACCAATCGCACTTCTACCTGTCCTACCGGCGCTTCCGCCGTGACAATGAAATGCTCTTCCCTGGGAAGTAAATCGAACTGCGGAAGCGGCCCTGGCTCCGAGGAAGGAATGTCGTTCGACGGCCGCGGGCGAACGCGGCGTGCAGGAGCAGGTTCGATTTCGTAGGGACGGTCGCGCCCGCCAATGGCGTGATCCGGCAACCTGCGCACATCGACGCCTTTTCGTTTGAACATTCGAGCGATGTGCTCGTGGCAGGTGAAGATCAGCAATGGATGTCCTCGGTCGGCGAATTTTCTGAGCACACGCACTGCTGCCGCCGCCCGATCGGAATCGAAATTGACCAGCACATCGTCCAGGATCATCGGCAATTCGATGCCTTGCCGCGCAAATAACCCGACCAATGCCAGGCGCAAACTCAGAAATAACTGCTCGCGCGTGCCACGGCTGAGCCGATCGACCGGCAGCGGCCGGCCTTGAGCGTCATCCACAGTTAATACATTTTCGCCGAAACGCGTCCATACACGATTGTAGCGCCCACGCGTGAGTTGTCTCAAATACTGCGACGCTTCCCGCAGCGTTTCGGGCTGGCGGTTACGCTCGTAGTCCGCTTTGACGGAGAGAAGTACGCCACGAGTGATTGTCAGCACCTGCCAACGCTCGAAAGCGTCGAATAGCTTTCGCTCAATTTGATTCAACTCCAATCGTTTCAGGGCCGGCTGGCGATCGGCGGCAATCGCGCGGATTTGTTCGTTCAATTGGCCGCGGCGCTCGCAAAGCTGCCGATGCCGGTCGCGCGCTTCGGTCAAACGCTGTGCTGCCGCCGACACGATCGCATCGACTTCGGGAGCGGTTTTTTCAGCAAGGATCGCTTCAGCCGCATCTTCGGTTGTCACACCCGCCAGCCGCGAGGCAATCTCTCGACCGGCGTCGTCGTGATCCGCGATGAGGGCAATCCGCTTCGACGATTCTTCAGCACGTCGCCGAAAGGTCGCCACGTCGGTCACCTGGCAATCTCGCAGCAACAGTCTACGACGGCGGATCGCGCGTTCGATGCGGCGCCGGATTACCGATTGTCGCCGCCGCAATTTTCGGCGCAGCCGTTCGCAAGTCTCGCGCTGTTGTCGGCGGGTTTCGTGCTCAGCTAGCTCGCTGCGCAATTGCTTCAACCGCTGGCTGGCGGATTCCGAGGACGGCGTGATGCCGGCGGCGAGGAAGACCTGTTCAATTTGCGCCGCCAAACCGACGAGTTCTCGACGGTGACGGTCGAAATCGCTGCGCGCTTCCTGGAGCCGCCCCGCAACGCCGCGAAGTTGGTTGCCGGCCACGGACATTTCGCGGACTTGCGTGGGCATGAGTTCTGTCGGCAGCCCTTGCGAGGCTAGCGCGGCCCGCCAGCGGCGCAGCGACTTTCGATACCGCTTCTTGGCTTGTTGCGCGCGTTGGTCTGCGTCGCTGGCCGACTGCGCGGCCGACTTGATTTGCAAATCCAGCGGCAGCAATTGTTCGAGGTGGCTTAAGTCTCGCTGAGCGGCGGCGAGCTGGGTAGCCCAATCGCTGCTCTGCTTTGGCAGTGCGCGATCGAGTTGAGTTCGCTCAGCCGTGTCGTCGTCAAACTGAGTGACGGCAAGCTGCACTTGATTTTCGGCCTCGGCAAGCTGCTTGGAAATTGTCAGGTCGCGGCTGATTTTCGTTCCGCCGGCGACAAGCAGGGCGATGACACCCACCATGATCGTCGTCCAGCCCCACGAGGCAAAGAACCAGCCGCCAAGGATCATTATCACGCCTAATGCGAATAGCGCTCCAAGGCCCCAAATCTGCCACGGCGGCATCACGCGGCGATTGTGCAGCATGGAAATTTCATTTTCCAAATCGGCTTTAGCGCCGGTAAGCTGTTCGATTCGATCTTCTAACTGCACACGGCGGCGGAGTTGCGTGACGCGAAGGCCCGCCGCTTCGATGGCCGCGGTCAAATCGCGCTGGCCGCGCGAAGCGAGGGCCGATGCTAACTGTTGGTGAGCCGAATCCGCATTGCCGCGGTGCGAGCTTTGCTGTGCATCGGCCGCTTTAGCACGGCGGCGAGCTTTAACCAAATGTTCGCCGAGTGACCGCAGCATAGCCCAGCCGCGATCGTCGACATTCATTGAAGTTATCGTAGAATTGGTGGCCGAGTTTTTCAGTTTCGCTTGTTGCGATTGCTGCTGATCAGTCCACTGCGCCACGGTCGCTTGGGCTTCGCCTAGTTCTTGTTCGATCGAAAGAATCCAGGACTCGTGCTCGGCGAGCGCGGCGACTCGCGGGGCCAGGCGACACAGCGATTCATTGTCGGCGATCTTCGCCTCTTGGGACGACAATCGCTGGCGTCGAACAGAAAGCTTCTTGAATTGGCGACGACGACGTTTCATCGCCTCGGTAAGCCGATTCATCCGCTCCAGCGAACCGGCGGGCCATGGTTCGGGGGGCGAAAGCGCGGCGATTTGCGCGCCCAGCAACGTGCGACGATGGAACAATTCGTACACAGCCGCAGTAGCCACCGCAGCGCGATGCTCCGATTCTCTCGCAGTCAATTCTCGCTCTGCTTCGGCAATCGACGCACCGCAGTCGTCGCGTTGCGCTGCTAGCCGTGCATGTTCGCGCGGCAACAGGGAGAGCTGCGAAAGTTCGCGTTCCAGCCGATCGCGCTGGGCGACCAAATCGGACACTTCGCAGCGCGATCCGTCGACCGCTGCAATTCGCGTCCGAGACGTTTCCAGTTCGCCTACCACTTCGGCAAGCGAAACTCGGTCGAGACCGGCGGTCAGCGAATACATCCATTTCGCCGCATCAATGTCGGTCAGTGTGCCCAGTTCCTGGATTTCGCTCAGGCCGACCGCGAACACGTGATTGAACGTGGTTTCATCCACATCGTGCAGCAAACCGCGGAGATCGAAGTTGGCCTTCGTTGTGCCATCGGCTGCTTCCAGGGTAATGGCTCCCAAAGGCTGGTCGGCATGGTCTTGCCGAAAAATGCGAAATCGTTTGCCCGCGCGATCGACGACCGATAGCGTTCCCCCCGCAATGCCGCCGCGCACCGGCGGCAAATAGCGAGCCCGTCGCGCGGGCGAAAATCCGTATAGTGCCGCCCGCAGGAATTGCAGCAGTGTCGACTTGCCGGCTTCGTTTGCTCCGTAGAAGACGGTGCAGCGATCCGACAAATCGCGCAGCTCCAGCCCCTGCCATACACCGAAGCCATCGATTTGGATGTCGGTGAGCTTCATCGTGCGGACTCCTCGGGGCTTAGCAAATCGGTTCCCAGCCAGACGGCCTGCTGCAAGACACGCCGGCGCGGAGCGGGAGCAGCTAATGCGGCGGCTAGATGATTGAGCTGCGGAAGTTGCCAGGCAGCGTTGTCTTCGGACAGTAGCGAATCGGCATCCAGGTGGATGGAATGACTATCGGTCATAGGCTTGTCGTGCAATAGCTCTGCAATCGCTCTTAGATAATCGCCTCGAAGAGTCTCTTCATTCTCTCCTCGAATCGGCAATCCGGGGGGAAGTTCCGGCTGAATGGCCACGGTCCAAGCTGCCGGCGAGTGATTTCCAAACTCCCGCCGCAGCGCCCCAAGCAATTCTGCCGTAAGCTTTCCGCGGCGCAGATCGTTGAAAATAGCGCCATCGCACGAAACTCGCCATTCAATGAGCAGCGTCGCTCCGCCAGATTCAGCGATCATTTGTGCTGTGCGATCGTGCAGTGCGCGTTCCAATTTGGTGCGATCGGCTGCGACGTCGAGCGCGAGGACCGGCGATTCCCAGCGGATCACGTCGGTGGCGATCGGCGACAGTCGAACTTGACGCTGCTCATCGACCTGCACGAGAGTACATAGATGTGCGCCGGCTTCATTCGCATTGCGCCCTTGAGGCGAGCCTGGATAGTGCGAGAGTGATTGGGCCGATTGATGCAAGGTCGTGGGGCCGTGCAAACCGCCGAGCGCCCAATATTCAATTCCCAAATCACCCAGGCCTGCGGCAAATTTGGCATGAACCACGGCGATCGAAAACAGATCGTCGCTCGAGCCGGCGAATTCGCGCGCCATTGGTGAACCATGCCGATCATGGCTGCGGCCAACGAGTTCGCAAATCGGCTGGCCGTCGATCGTGTGGCGGTGTCGCTGAACGTGCAGCCGGGATGCGTGCATCACATTTCCAGGAAGCGAATAATTCGGCGGCCAATCGGCGGAATCAATTGCTCCGCCCGCCCAGTAAACGGCCATGTTTTTCTGGGCCAGTCGCTCGAATTGCTCAACCAGGAAAGTCAATTCGCGCGACGCCGCGCGATTCAAGTCGACGATATCGCCGGCCAGTACGACAAAATCAACGTGCTGCTCAATCGCCGCATCAAACACTCGCCGAGCGGCCGCCAACGGGCAATCGACGAGCAAATCGACAAGGTGCGGCGGAATGTCGGCCAAGCCTGCTACCGGATCATCCAGATGCAGATCGGCAGCATGGAGAAAGCGAAACGGCCGCTGCGACATACGACGCCTCCGTGCGCAGAGAAAAACGACAGCCCATATGGTTAATTTCCGCCCAAGGAGTCTAGCAAATCACGGATTGGAAGGCTACGCGAATTCTAGGTGAGAACGCTGGCCCGATGGTCGGACAGACCAAGGAAATGGCATTCATGAATCAGGACTTACACCGTCAGCGGCGGTTCGAGCGCCGAAAATCGCTCAAAGCCGGCAATCGTCGCGGCTTCGTCGTGCTGGCGCTCAACGAGTGCCGCACGCACTCGAGCCCGTAGGATCACGCCCTTTTCCAATCGTTGGGTGAACAGTTGATGGGACAATTGGATTCGCGGCGGTGCGCCATCGCCTTTGACGACGTCACTTAATTGATAGTCGCTCGGATGCACGATTTCCACGTAACTCAACCCGCAACTTGGCAGTCGAACGAGAAAAGTTCCCGTTGGCGTGCTAGCTTCATTTCTGGGGCGTGCAGTGATTCCCACCAAGGGTTCGACCCGCGGACGACGGCCAGGTTCCAGGCGAACATTGAACACTTCCATTGCGGGCGAAATGACGGATCTGACGACAGACTGCGGGTCGTCGTCCAGCGCGCTGGTGTTGACCGACAGGATCAGATCAAATGCGGCAACAATGTGCAACGCTTGATTCTCCAAGGCAAAGTCGCTTGGAGGAATATTCCTCCAGTAGACTTGTGCGCGAACCTGGCGCGGTTGGCGTTCGGCATAGGTCACCACAAGATCGCAACCACGCGCGAACGGGTCGATGACAGATGACGGCAAGGGTTCGTCGCCGCCGGTCGCAATTCCCAAGACATTGAGCAAGCCGTTGCGACTCGGAACCGGTTGCCAGAGCAGGCCGTGACTGGGTCGCGTGACATCGACCGACACTTCACTGTCGTCGAGCTTGAGTCTGGCAACGTGTCCTTCAAGTTGCCATTGACCAACACACATGGCGGCAAAGAATATCCTATTCGCAGTTCAAATCGAAATCGTTATCGCAGACAATTCACTACGGTAGGAGGCAAATTCCTTCACCGGCAGAGCTGTATCGACGCCTGCGGCGAAAGGATGCGCCTCCTGCAGTTTCATTCAACGCCGATTCGGATACTACGATCAGGCATTGAACCAAAACCAAATAAAAAACCCCGCCGCTCACTTGCGTAAGACGGCGGGGCCGGAACAGAGAAGAGGCCGAAATACAAACGGGTCATTCAGCAGGATAATCGAAATAAGGCAATTGCAATGACAAGGTGCAATGGCCGAATGTTTCCCACTGGTATTTGGCCCACATTCAATCTGCCAACGCCGATCATATCAGATCGTAATGAAATGTCCAGCTTTTGGTCAAAGTTTTTTGTAATTCTTTGTTAAAAAGCAGAAGGATGGGAGGTCCGTCAGCCCGATTTGGTGAGGCTGGAATAGTAAATTGACCAAGAAATGCAGTACAATTCGAGAACTTGCCGGGGTGGGACTTTGGCACGGGAGCCACGATACCTTATGTCTGACTACTTAAAGACTTGCGAACGGGCAGCTCGGGCAGGAGGCCAGGTGTTGCTCGATTGGATTGGGCGATTTCAAGCCCGCGAAAAGGCTCCGGCCGACCTGGTAACCGAGGCCGATTTCGCCTCGCAAGATGAAATTCGCCGCATTTTGCTGACGACCTTTCCCGGCCACGCTTTCTTGGGAGAAGAAGGGCGACCGATAGACCCAGAGGATGCCGAGTATCGCTGGCTGGTCGATCCGCTGGACGGCACGACCAATTATGTCCACCAGATACCGCATTATTGCGTTTCGATCGCATTGGAGCATCGTGGGCGGCTAGTTTGCGGTGCGGTCTTCGACCCCGTTTCGCGCGAATGTTTCACGGCCGAATTGGGGCACGGGGCGCTTCTCAACGGCCGGCCAATATCCGTCAGCCAAACCACAGATATCGCCCACGCCGTCGTCGTCGTCAGTTTTCCGCCCCGAGTATTGCCAAAATCTCGAGAATTGGCTGAATTCGAGCGAGTTATTGCCCGCTGCCAAGCGGTGCGCCGTACCGGCTCGGCAGCCCTCAATTTGTGTTATGTGGCAGCCGGACGATTCGATGCCTACTGGGGCGGTCACACACAAGCCTGGGACGTGGCCGCAGGGGCGTTGATGCTTCAGGAAGCAGGTGGGGTCATTACGAACCCTGACGGCGGCCCGCTCGACATCTACCGGCCGCGATTCGTGGCCACCGGCACCCGTGAATTGCACTCTCAGATGATGAATCTCGTTGGGGAAGAGCGTACCTGAGCAGTTCGCTGCAAAATTTTCTCCCATGAACAATCGAGGAATTCATCATTTTGACGACGTATTCAAGCTCATCGACCGTGAAATATGGATTGTGACCTCCGCTTCCAGCGATGGCCGTCGCGGCGGACTGGTCGCAACCTGGGTGTCACAAGCATCGATCGATCCAGGTCGTCCCGTGGTGGTCGTGGGCATTGCACCGAACCATTTCACTGCCGAGTTGATCGAAGGCGTCGGCGGATTCGTGGCGCATCTAATCTCGGCCGACCAAATTGACCTCGCCTGGCGATTTGCGCTGAAATCAGGTCGAAATACGGACAAGTTTGATGGAGTACCATTTACATCGACGGCAACAGGCCTGCCGATCGTCAACGGCTGTATTGCATGGCTGGAATGTCGCGTGATCGCCAAGTATGATGCCGGCGATCGCTGGTTTTATTGGGGCGACGTCGTCTCAAGCACGAGTACTACCGGCCGTCAACCACTCAAAGAACGTGAGTTATTCGCGGCTGCCAGTGCCCAGCAGCTAGCCGCGCTCGCTGCCGGAATGCAGGCTGATGCCGAAACGCTACGTAGCGCGGCAGATCATTGGAGAGCCAAATTGCCGTGCTCTACACGGTAATGAATGATGCGCTGCCGAGAATGGAACCTGTTATTCCGAGCTGCGCCCATCCGCAAGCAGTTGTGGAACGCTCGCAAAACGTGGATCGGGGTTTGGTTTATCCCGACTGCAGGTTAAGAACGGCTATTTCGGTCAGTTTGCAAACGTCAGAGATGCGTGGCTTGGAGAGAGAGGCCGCTTCAGGATGATTTCATCGGCAAACACCGTGGGGCCCATATTCGAACCGACGCCATCCCATAGATGTCCCTTGACTTCGATCTGATCGCCGGAGGCGGCAAGCCGGATGTCGGACGCATCCAAATTGGCAACGGCATTTTCTTCGAGCGGCACAATCAGTCGCGTCAGCGCGCCCGACCGCACCCTGACTCGCAATTGCCCGTCGCGAAGATCGATCACCTGCCCGACGATGATTTGCTTTGAGTTGGGTCGAATCGTCGACGGTCTCGAATTTTTCGTAAGCGTAATCACGTCGAGCTTGATCAAAGGCTGTTCACTGTGACCATGCTGATCGACGCTAGTTTCAAACCGCACGTTCATTCCTTTTTTTAGCCTTGTTGCCGGCATGGGGCCGGTGATTTCAACATGAGTAACGCCGGCAGGATGAAGAACGACCCCCAGAGGTCGACGATCCTTGTCGATCATCGTTAAGACACCGTCGCCCAGCTTTACGACTTCGCCTTCTACGGCTCCCTCTAGCAGCTTGTTGACATCGAGTTTGTTTTGCGCTACCGGTATGGTAATTCGCTTGTTCGTATTGCCGCACGCACCCATTTGCCACAGCCATTCGTATTTGGCTTCAAGCTGCGCCGACTTATAGAACGTGCTCCAATTGATCTTACCGTCCGCGGAAACTGGGGGTTGTTGTTGCGCAGCGTAGGGGCTGTAACCGCCAAGTTGGGCAAACGCCGCTGTACCGCCAACGATTTGAGTTGCGACAAGACTCGATAGGATCGCTCGAAGCATAGTTTTCTCACGAAAGAAGAGAAATCAGCCGATTTTGCAGGGCAATTCCAAATAGACTACTCCCAACTCTCGAATATTCCAATCCGCCAACCGTTGCCAATGAATTCTTGCGGAATTTTCAGGACTTCTTGATCTGTCGGTGTAGCGTAATAAAGACTTTCAAAATGCCACATCCGGGCTTCGATAGGAAATGTCCCGAACTTAGTTGAAAAAGTGGTAGCTCCTTCTCCCGGAGTTTACATTCCGGGAATGTGTATTTCCTCGAGTTAGCAAGCCGCGCGGCAACGTTCGGCGGATCGCGCGGCAAGCAGTTGCCGCGAGTAGAGAACTACAGTTGCCACTGGATGTCGAGGTACTGTTAACATTGATGCGCGAGGCACTCTCGTCGTTCACCGTCGAGAGGGGGCGACGAACTGATGATGTTGCTGCGGGGCGCCGCAAACGATTCAGCTTGACCACGTGAGCTGGAGCAACTTCCGCTGGGTAAATTTTTTTTGCAAAAAAAGCTGAAACCCTTTTGGCTGGTGCTGCATATCACTCGGCAAGCAGGCCAGCGAACTTGAGCGTGAAAACCAGCGATTGAAAGCGCTACTCGCGCAGTCCCAGCACGAGCTCGATCACGCGAGCGCCAAGCTCACGGAAGCGGAAGCGCGCCATCAAGCTGTCGCGCAGCAGTTCACGGGCAATCGAAAGCGATTCACACCAACGACACTTCGATTAAGATGATCGAACCCGGCCGAGGGACGACACGGACTTGCAAGTTCTGGCCGTATCTGGGGGATTGGCTGCATCCTTACGCGGTCTACGATTTTACGTTCTCGCTCGAGCGCGACGAGCCAGAGCATTTTTTGGCGGGATTCAAAGGTTATTTGCAAGCGGACGTCTACTTGGAATACGACGGAATCTACGCGGGAAACCAGGTGCGCGAAGTCGCCTGCGGGATTCATACGCGGCGCTACTGGTATCAGGCGCGCGACAATGATCCGCTGCGCGCCAACGCGGCGCTCTCGTTCATCGCCAGATTATCACAGATCGAAACGCAACTGAGCGAGGCGTATCACCGATGCGTCTTACTCAAGGAGATTCAGCATACGGAAATAAGCTAGACTATCCTAGGTGAGTCGTTTGTTGATTTGTTGATTCGAGGGGGTATCGCCATGGCCGAAGTTGAACTCCTATCCACCAAATACGCCGAGCAGGCCGAACGAACGCGCGCCGAAGCGTCGGCGGCCTTGAAAGCAGCGGAGTCTGCCGCGGCTCCAGTTTCCAAACGGCCGCACCCCTTGGAACAATCCACCAAATATGTCTCGATCGCCGCCGCCGGTGCTGCGATTTTCTGCGTAATCGCGATCGCCGTACCGATGCTCGCTTCGCTCGGCTCCGGCAAGCGAAGCGCCCCGATCGATTGGTTCCTGCGGATGGGCGGAGCAAGCTCCGACCAGACGTTTGACAAGTTCATGACCGACTCGATCATCACCAACCAGCGCGAGCTGGAGCGCCAATTCCGCAACTCGCCGATCTCTGAATTCGACCCCGAACAATTAAAATCGCTCACCTCGGAACTCAAAGGCTGGCAACTATCACCGATGCCACCCGTGCAGTCGCGTTTGCGCACACGCCGGTAGAGCATGCTGAGCTTTATTTCAGCGCATCCGCCTTCACGTACAACGCCTTGGGCGCTTCGCGGTAATACTTGAACATCGCCGGGCAAATCCAACCTTCCATTGGCGGATCGTCGAGTTTGTAGAAATTCCCGGTTTGATCCCCGCGGAGCCAGGTTAGCTTGTACTGGTGTCCTGGAAATGGATTCGCAGAGAACGTCAAACGAAATCCGTCCTTCGCTTGAGGAATGTCTCTAATCAGCACGTCGATCATCTCTGGCACGCCGGCAACGAACGGTTCTCGCTTGAGCTTGACGTCTGGGTCGTCGAATACCCAAGTGCCATTGTACCAATATGGCTTGATCACCAGAATCGAATTGCTCGACGGGCTTGCCGTCCAGTGGTGGCTCAGCAGAACGAACGCCAGCGCGGCACATGCTGCGGCGAGCAATGCGGCGAAGGCGAGCAGCTTGTATCGAGACTTCGTTGTTCCCAGTGTCATGGCACAATCCAGACAACCATGCTTCTCACATCCAGATTCCCCTACCGAGGATTGTAACCATCGCCGTGGTATAAGCTAGGACTTTACCCGCAGGTTTGGGCAGGCCAGCCGGATTGGAAATGAATGACCGACGTCGGACTCAACTGGTTGAACGCAAGCCGTGGGCGACTTGCCGCGGCAAGAAAAACCGAGCGACCGCTGGCTGAAAAATCTATTTGCATTCTCCCCACGGTCGGGTATATTGAACGCCCGGAACAGGCATCTTGCCCACCCTCTCGTGGAATCAGACCTAGGGGCAAAGGGACTTTTTTTAAGGGAGCAGTGCCATGAAGAGGCGTCTTACGGCGTCGGCGCGCATGCTGCGCGCCGCCGTTGCAATTGTTTGTGCGGTCGCCACGCCAACGATTGCATTCAACTTGTACGCGAGCGAATGGAACACCGATAGTAGCGGTTTATTTGGCGATCCGCTGAATTGGAACGGCCCAGTCCCTGGAGTCAACGACGACGCCATCTTCGATCGCGGCGATGTGTCCTTTACGGTGTCGTTCAATGCAGACGCCACCGCACGAGCGACCTACATCACGACGAGCGAAGTCACACTCCAATCGCTGGACGGCCCGCGCGACTTTTTTGCAGGCGATCTTTCGATTGCCGCTTGGAGCGCATCGTCGGCGACTCTCAAGACTCAATTAGCGAGTCTGAACGCCACAGAACTGCGGATCGGATCCGGAGTCAACTCCAACGGCAGGCTCGATGTGTTGGCAGGCTCTCTCAACATCGTTGGCGAAGACTATCAGGAATTTGCCATTGGCGTTTCGGGTGGAACCGGTACGCTCAACATTCAAAACGGTGCCGTCGTAAACAATCACCTTCCGGCAATTCTCGGCGCCGGAGACAACAGCCACGGCTTCGTCAATGTCGAGGGGCCGGGATCAACGTGGAATAATGCTGAATACTTTCATATTGGAAACGACGGCGAAGGCGCCTTGTCGATTACCACAGGTGGCAGCGTTTCGAGCAGGTCGGGATCCATCTACTCACATGGCAGTGCGACAATCGATGGTGCTGGATCGCAGTGGATGAACACCGAATATTTCTATGTCGGGTCAGGGGCAACCCTCGCCCTAACCAATCAAGCCAAACTCGATGTCGGGTGGCAATTGGAAAATCACGGATCATTCACTGGAGATGGCACAGTGATCGCCGAGAATTTTTTCAATTTCGGCACCGTGCATCTGAAACCGTCGTCATCGGGGCTTGTGTTGCAGGGAAATTACTCAGATTCGGGAGAATTAGACGTCCAATTGGCTTCATCGTCGCTGTACGGCAAGCTAACTACCACTGGTACGACCAGCTTTCATGGATCGTTACAGTTATCGCTGACGAACAACTATTCGCCGCAGCCGGGAGATTCGTTTGACATTCTCGGCTCTGCGATTCAAGGCGGGTTTTCTTCGCTCGTCCTACCGGCATTGAATGGCGGGCTAAGGTGGGATCTGTCGCAACTGAACTCCAGCGGAATCGTTTCGGTCAATGCGACTGCACCGGATACATGGAAAGCCGCCGTCGATGGCGACTGGTCCGACGACTCCCGTTGGTTAGACGGTTCTGCTCCGGGCGTGTCAGACTCGGTTCTCTTGGCTGTTGGAAGCCTTCAGGCTCCGTATAACATCGCCTTCTCCAGCGCCCCAGCCGCAATCAAGGATCTGGCGTTGACCGCAGGAGAGGTCACGTTGATGAGCGTGGGGGGCGTCAAGACACTTAATGTGACCGCCCCGGGAGGCAATCACCATGTGACGATTTCGGGAGCCGAAACCGTGCTGCAACTTGGAAACGATTTGGGCACACCAGTTTATCTTAACGTTGGGAATGAACTAGTGGTCAATGCCGGAGCTGCGCTCGGCACAGGATTTTTGTCAGAGAGCGAGATCTCCGTCGGAGGCAACGTCCTGATCGACGGCGGCACGCTCGCGATACCAGGCGATCGATTTCACCTTAGTAACGGGAGCTCCATCACCGTGGAGAATGGCGGAGACGTCTGGTGCGATGGTTTTGCCACTCCGTTGAACTCCGTGGTGACAGTCACCGGCCCAAATTCGAGGTGGAATGGATCGATATCCATTGTCGATGGCGGCCAAATGTCGGTCGCGAATGGCGGCACGTTGAACTTTTCAGGGCAACTCGATGTTGGCACCCAAGGGAATGGCGTCCTGCTGATCGACGGCGAATCCTCGTCTGCATCTGGGTCCGTCGGACGATGGGGCCGCGATAGCAATTCAGCGAATGTCACCTTCAGCCATCGGGCACAAGGCAATTTTGACTTTGTGTCGGTGGCCGATCAACTCAGCGGGAATGTCGCGAACGTTAACATTACTTCCGGCGCGAGTTTGACAATCAATTCGATCATCGTAGCACCCATAGCGGGCGGCAATAGCTCTGCCAATTTCGAAGTTCAGGGTGCCGATTCATTGTTGCGTATCGCAAATGCTACATTCGGCAGCAATTCTACGGGATTGGTCACGGTGAATGTCGGAACTTCTTCGGACGGTGCTCGATTGGTTTCGCTCGACGGCGCCGCGGTAGCGATCCTCAAAACAGCCACGATCAATATCGGTGGTGCATCGAGCCAAGGCGACTTCACGGCAGGCGGAAATGTTCTCATTGACGGCGGCCTGCTGAATGTCGCGGCCGGCAGCACCTTCGAGCTAGCGCCGGACAAACAGTTTGCGATCCAAAACGGCGGCCGGGCGGAAATCGCCGGCGATTATGCCACGGGCGCCAGAGGCGTTTATAACCTGATCGGCCCACTTTCTGAACTTCAAATACACGGAACTCTCGCGATTCAATACGATTCGCAGGTCAACCTATCCGACGGCAATTCGCTGGAAGCTCCCGGTGGGCTGGTCGTGGCCAGCGGCGGGCAAGTGAATTTGCCTGCGGGAACGTCGCTCGACGCATCCGGAAGCTCCACGACGCTTCGCCCTCAAGGGATGATTCAGATGACTGGCGGTTCGGCCCACCTAGGTACACTGAACGCCGATGGCGGAGCCATTCAACTCACCTCCGGCGCAGTGACGTTTTTCGGCAATTTGAACACCGGAGCCGATCAGCCATTCGGTCCAAGCCCCACGATAGCAACGAATCAGTATGTAACACTCGACGGCACAACGACCATCCATCCGCTCAATACACTCACGCTGGCAGGCGGATCGCTGACGACCGGGCAACTGGTGAACGACGGCACATTTGCCTTTACTGGCGGCACGCTGCGAATCACCGGCGCTCAAGGCTTGACGATTGGATCGACGGGCCCGCTGGGAAGCGCATGGACTCTCGGAGCCGGACGCATACTCAATCCAGTCGTAAAAACAGAGGTACAGTCGGCTGCCTATTTTGCGATCGATGGCGGAGCTTCGTTTACGACCGGAGCCTTCAACAACTCGGGGGAAACGAATCTCACCGGCCCGGCCGCAACGCTGCATGCGTCCGCCGTCAACAATTTTGGATTATTGCGCGGCGAGGGGCGAATTGTTGCCGCCATGAATAACTTGGCCGGCGGCGAGATTCGAGCAGAAGCCGACAAAACGCTGACGTTCATCGGCGGCGCCGTCAATACGGGTCGCATCAACTTGCAAGCAGGCACGATCGATTTTTTTCAGCCACTGGTGAACGCGGCTGGTATCATCAGCGGGCATGGGGCGATTTTCGCCGGAGGCACGGGAATAGCCAACGCCGGCCAAATGAATTTCTCCGGAGGAACTTCGGAAGTATTCGGCGGTGTGCATAATCAAGCAACATTGCTCGGTGGAATTCGCGTATTGAGCGGATCGAACGTGACATTTTGGAACGATGTCACTAGCGATGCCGACGCCTTGTTCAATGTGTCGGGCGGTTCGTCGGCCACTTTTTTGGGCAACTATTCCGGATCGGGCATTAGCGGCCCCGGCAATATCGAATTTCACGGCAAGGTGTCGCCTGGGATTAGCGCAGCAGCGATGAACATGGGAGGCAATGTCGCGCTGGGGACAAGCTCCGTACTCGATCTCCAACTCGGCGGCACAGCGCCAGGAAGTCAATACGATGTGCTGTCCGTCAGCGGCTCACTACATTTGGACGGTCTCCTACGAGTGTCGCTTGCCGATGGTTTCACGCCCTTTGTTAACGATTCGTTTACACTGCTCCTTGCCGACAGCATCGACGGCTCGTTTTCGGCGATCGAATTGCCCGATCTCCCTGGACCGCTGGCATGGAAATCCATGTTTGGCGACCATGAGGGAACCATTCAAGTCATTGGCCCGCCGGCAATTCTCGGAGACTTCGATGGTGATTATGACGTCGATGGCGCGGATTTTGTCGTCTGGCAGGCCAACTTTCCCGCGGCCAGCGGCCACACCCGAAGCACCGGTGATGCTGATGGCGACGGCGATGTGGACGGCGCAGACTTTACCTGGTGGCAGACGAACTTTCCAACTACCCCGGCGGCCAGCGTAATCGCGACGGTGCCGGAACCGTGTGGAATCGTGCTCGGACTCGTGAGCGCCTTCGGCTGCTGGCAATGCCGTCGTCGGCGCGGTTGACTTCAGTCCCCGTGCATTGGCAATCGGTCGCTGCAATAGGCGATCTCAAGTAGCCGCCGACGATTATCCCGGAGGAGCCTCGCAGGCCACTTGGCTGGGTCGCCTGCTTGGCATGTTCCACCAACGGTGCTGGTTGCCGATTCAACCAGTAGCGAAAATTCTTGCAACGCATTTTCAATACTGCGTCGGCAAAACGGTTCAAGGGGGCGTCTTCGCCATACGGCTAATCTCTCTGGAAAGTCACTCGCCAAAAACACGACAAGTTGGATACCATGGAGAATACGAACTTGGCGACAATGCGGCTGCCGTCCTTCAGGGCGTTCACCTCGTGATGGAGATTGGATAGCACGATCCATGATGCCAGTTGGACGCCATGTTGGTTTATCCCCTTGCCACCCTTACGCGTTTTGGTTGCGGCCATCGGCCGCGTTAGGACAATGACGCATGAAACCCCGATTTTCAATCTCCAGCGGGCGTGAGAATTTTCGGGCGCTGGCGTTGAAAGTATGATGTTGGAACGCCATTCGTCATTGGCCATTCGGATTTCGTTATTGCTACCCCATGTACGTCCTCGAAAACCCCGTCCTGCAGCGCGAACTGCTCGTCAATCTGCGGACGACTCGGGCGTTTGTCTTGCTCTTTGTCTATAATGCGCTGCTGGGGGCGGTTGTCGTTTTGGCTTGGCCGCAGGATTTGCAAATGGACATGACGGGCAAGTCGAAAGAGACGCAAGATCTAGTCGATTTATTCTTCTTGGGACAATACGTCATCGCCTCGCTGATGGCGCCGAGCTTTGCGGCCGGGACCATCACCGGCGAAAAAGAACGCAAGACGTACGAAATGCTGTTGGCCAGTCCGCTCAAACCCGCGGCCATTGTCGTTGGCAAGTTGTTTTCGTCGCTTGCACATCTGGCGATTCTGATTCTCTCGTCACTGCCGATCGTGATGCTCTGCCTGCCGCTGGGCGGGGTCTCGATCTATGAAGTGCTCGCCGCCTATTTAGCACTGGTGCTGTCGGTCGTCACCTTTGGCATGATCAGCGTCGCATGTAGCAGCTATTTCCAGCGAACCGCGGCTTCGCTCGTCGTGTCGTATTTATTGATCCTGCCGCTGTCGATAGTTGGCGTGTTGTTTTGGCGCGCCTTTCAGGGATCGGGCGAAGTGCGATTGTTTCTGGCGATTACCTTTGCACCGGGAATGGCCGCGGCCATTTGCATTGCTCTGTTTGCCGCCACGTCGCACCGACTGTTGCATCCGCCCGATGTTGGCAGCGAAGGGAACGAAGTCGTGGACCTCGATCGAGAAGCCACAAGCACCGTGGGACTGGTGATTCAGCGCGATCAATTCCCAGACCGCCTGTTCGCCCCGGCCAAGCGGACGACGCTGCTGGCCGACGGGGCAAACCCGGTTTACGACAAGGAAATGCGGAGTGAGATTTTCGCCCAAGGCACCTTGATGTTGCGGCTGGTAATCCAAGTCAGCATGTTTCTGGCCATCCCGCTGATGGCTGTTTGTCTCTATTGGCATGCCGCCTGGTCGCCGATTTACATCGCGTATGTCGTGGTGTTCAACATGCTCGTCGGCCCGGTGTTTTCCGCCGGCAGCGTCACCAGCGAGCGCGAACGGCAAACGCTCGATTTGCTCCTGACGACAACGATTTCGCCGTGGCAGATTCTGTGGGGCAAACTGGTGTCCGGGCTGCGCGTCTCGAGCGTGCTGACCTCGTTTTTACTCTGGCCGGTGCTGCTGGCATGCTTGATGGTTTCCTATTACTGGGCCAACCTTCCATCGTTGGTAGCATACGTTGTCGTCATCGCCATGACGTGCCTCACCACGGCCACCGTTGCGATGTTTTGCTCGGTTCTGTTCCGCAAGACCGCGCACAGCCTGATGACGACCTATGTCATCATCATCGCGCTGTTTTGCTTGCCGCTGGCGACGAGATTTTTCGCCGAGACGTTCTTTCCGAAATCCAACGCCACGACGATCGTCCGCTCGGTGAGTTCGACCAGTCCATTCGCCGCCGCGTTTGCCGTGCCGATGAGATTCGACTCCAACGACATGCCCGATCGCGCTGGCGACTTGCCGCTCTATTGTTCCTACTTAGGGTTTACCAGCATACTGATTATCGCTCTGCTATTGGCGATGATCTGGCTGTTTAACACGCGTTGGCGCGTCGCCGAGTGAGCCATTTTCTTCCTCCGCGCGTCTTCTGCTGTCTCCGGCTAGACTCGGTCGTCGTCCGATGACCGCGCCGTTGCCACGGTTGGCTGCCGGTCGTGGAATATTGCAGACGCTTTGCAAAAGACCAAATGTCGCTGCCAATGATCGTCGTCGGTATTGGGAAAGTCGGTGCGCAGATGTACCCCGCGGGTTTCTTCGCGTTCCAAGGCGGCGCGGATCATCAGCCGCGACACCGTCAGCATGTTTTGCAATTCCCAGCCTTTGGGATCGGCAAATTGCCGCCCCAACACATAGCCGCACCAGCGGTCGATATCGTCGACCGCATCCGCCAATCGCCCTCCATCGCGGCGCACGCCGCAGGACCGCCACATCAACGCTTTCAGCGAATTGCGAATGTCGGCTAGGTCGAGCGGCTCCGCTTGATCCGCTCGCGGCAGATTTTCGAGCGGACGCACGAGAAACGAATCGGGCACTTTGGCGGCTTCGGCCGCTGCGCCTTGACCGGCGCGCACGCCGAACACCAGGCCTTCCAGCAGGCTGTTGGAGGCCAAGCGATTGGCGCCATGCAATCCACTGGAAGTGACTTCGCCCGCCGCCCAAAGTCCCGGCAGCGTGGTGCGTCCTTCCAAGTCGATCGTTACGCCGCCAATCATGTAATGCGCCCCCGGTCGCACCGGAATCGGGTCGTGTGTCATATCCAGCCCGAATTCGCCGCAAATCGCCGCCATGCCGGGAAAACGAGCGCGGATCATCCGCGCATCGAGATGGCTCATGTCGAGATAGACGTTCGGATGTCGAGTCTTTTCCATTTGCGAAACAATGCTCCGGCTGACGATGTCGCGCGGGGCGAGTTCGGCGCGATCGTCATAGTCCGGCATAAAGCGGCGGCCATTGCGGTCGATCAACCGCCCGCCGGCGCCGCGCATGGCTTCGGTAATCAAGTTGCGACTGCTGCCGGCGATGTACAGCACGGTCGGATGGAACTGCATGAATTCCATGTCGCGCACCTGGGCTCCTGCTCGCCACGCCACGGCCAAGCCATCGCCCGTGGCGACTTCGGGATTGGTCGTTTCTCGGAAAACCTGCCCACAGCCGCCGGTGCAAAGAATCGTCTGCTTGGCCCAGACCATCGTTTTGCCGTGATGGGCATTCCAAACCAGCGCGCCGCAACATGCGCCCCCGTCGGTCAGCAGATCGATCGTAAAGGTGTTCTCCCAAGTTTGCACGTTCGCTAGTGTGCGAGTGTGCTCGATCACGGCTCGCATCACTTCTTTGCCGGTGGCATCGCCCAACGCGTGGACAATACGATCGTGGCTGTGACCCCCTTCGCGCCCCAGCGCCAGTTCGCCCGCCTCGAGATCGAAGTGGGTTCCCCACGCGATTAGTTCGCGAATTCGCTGTGGCGCCTCGCGCACCACCGTCTCCACGACCGTCCGATCGCAGAGCTTGCCGCCGGCCGCGAGTGTGTCGGCAATGTGATCTTCAAATCGATCCTCCGGATCGAGCACTCCCGCGATGCCGCCCTGAGCGTAAGTACTGTTCGATTGCCGCAGCGATTCTTTCGTGATCACCAAGACCGACAGGCTCGGATCAATCGCATTGGCCGCCCGCAATCCGGCCAGACCGCCGCCGACAATCAGCACGTCCGCAAAATGATGCGGCACGCGTTTGGGGTGAAAAGGAACGAGATAGCGGGAGGCGGTATCCATGGAATCCATCAATCGCTAGTGTTTGGCAAAAGGCAAGCCAGTTTCTTGACCGAATGCTGCATTGTAGCACTTGCGATCTTACCAGTTCGGTTCGTTGCAAACTCCGCCGTTTTCCGTTCAAAAAGTGCCTGGAAGAACAGTAAAAGTTTGCGGATTCGTAACTTATGGCTAGCTTTCTTGCCGGAGGGGAAGTGAAATCAGGGCTCAGAATTCACGATCTGAAAGCTATCGTCGCGCGATTGCTCGGCAATTTCAACGTGCCAATTCGCAACGTGCGAAATGCACCCCATTCGTGCTAGCAACCTAAGCCGTGTTGCGTAGGTTTCCAAAACCTAGTAACCTTCCGTCGCTTGTCGCAGGAGCGCTGGGGCGAATTGCGCGCGGCATTCAATACTTTTTCCTCTCGTTTGGCGGATGAGGCATTATTATGGTCTGGCATGGCGCATGGACGCGTCGAATCATACTCAGTATCGCATCATCGCTGGCCGCGTACTTTACAATTGGCGCGACCATTGCAATTCCCGTTGCGCATGCTGCGGACGGAGATGTCAAGTGGATTTGGACGCCCTCGCAGCCGGTCGATAAACACGCACCGGAGGGAATTTGTTACTTTCGCAAATCGATCCCGATGGGACAGCCCGAAAGTGGCGAAATACAAATCACCTGCGACGATGCCTATGAGCTGTTTGTCAATAGTCGCAAAGTGGGCGAGGGTGACAATTGGCGGCGGTTGAACTCCTTCGATATCACCAAATATCTTACGCCAGGCCGGAACACAATAGCGGTCAAGGTTACAAATAAGGAACTGGGCAGCGCAGGACTAGCCGCACGGATTGTCGCGAAAGATGTTGGCGGCACGCATGTGGCCTATTCCTCCGACAAATCCTGGCGAACAAGCGTCCAGGAGTTTCCCCAGTGGACGAAGCATTACTTTAACGATTCACAGTGGCTGCCGGCGCGCGAGATCGGCCCAATGGGTTCCACAGCGCCTTGGCTCGACGAGGTGCAATCCGCAGAAGGAGCGCCTGCTGGCCGGTTCCAGACGAATCAAGAATTTCGCGTCGAAACCGTCGTCTCACCAGCCGACACAGGTTCGCTGTTGGCGATGACCTTCAACGAATTTGGTGAGATCTACGCTTCGCGCGAAGGCGACGGTGGTGGAATCCTGCTGATTCGCGACTCCGATCGCGACGGGACACCCGACCAAGCCGAACAATTTGGCGACCAAGTGAAAGATGTGCAAGGACTGCTCGCGCTGAATGGTCAGGTGTTCGCGGTTGGTAAAGGAAGCGACGGATTGGGGCTATATCGGCTGAGCGACGCGGATAGTGACGGCAAGGCGGATCAAGTCGAAACACTGCTGAAGTTTACCGGCGAAGCGGCAGAGCATGGTCCTCATGCCGTCACGCTCGGTCCTGACGGCCTGCTGTACGTGATGGCGGGAAACCACACGCAGGTGGATCGGAGCCCAACGGCGACA
This sequence comes from Pirellulales bacterium, assembly GCA_020851115.1. Classification (GTDB taxonomy): domain Bacteria; phylum Planctomycetota; class Planctomycetia; order Pirellulales; family JADZDJ01; genus JADZDJ01. The sequence goes on along the minus strand of JADZDJ010000146.1, from coordinate 15,699 downwards.
TCCCCAAAAGCTACCGACGGCACACATACGGAAACCGATCCGGCCTCAGATGTGAAGACAACCGAACTCGCTGAAATCTCCGTCGACTCAGAAGACCGCGAATCCAGCGGCGCCAGGGATACCAGTCCGCTGCATCATTGGTACGAAGGAGACTTGCTGACACCAAAATACGAAGACCCACGTGGCCATGCTGCGGGGATCAAGGCCCCCGGCGGAACCGTGGTTCGCATGAACGCCAGCGGTAGCTTCGTCGAGTTGTTTGCCGGCGGATTTCGCAATGCCTACGACATTGCTTTCAACCGCGAGGGAGAACTTTTCACCTACGATTCCGACATGGAATGGGACGTCGGTCTGCCCTGGTATCGGCCGACGCGGGCGATCCACATCGTTGCCGGCGGTGAGTACGGCTGGCGCAGCGGCTGGAGCACATGGCCGGAATATTTCTACGACAGTTTGCCGTCGCTGGCGCAAACCGGCCGCGGCTCGCCGACGGCCGTGACCGTGTACGACCACCTGATGTTTCCAATCCGCTATCACGACGCCGTGTTTGTCGGCGATTGGGCGGCAGGACGAATTATCGCGCTGAAAGTCAAATCGGAGCGAGGCAGCTACACGGCGGACGTGGAAACCTTTGCCACGGGCAAGCCACTGAACGTCACCGATATGGAAGTCGGCCCCGATGGTGGTCTGTACTTTTGCACTGGCGGCCGCGGAACCGAAGGCGGAATCTTCCGCATCGTTTGGAAAGGTAAAGTGCCTGCGGCAGTGACAGACCTCGGACAAGGCATTCAACAAGCACTTCGCCAGCCGCAGCTTCACAGTGCGTACGCACGACAGAAAATCGCCGCGATCAAGCAAAAGATCGGCAATACGTGGGACACGGAATTGCCGCGCATTGCTTCAAATGGTGCAAATAGGTCGACCGACCGTTGCCGTGCCATCGAATTGATGCACCTCTTCGGCCCATTTCCCGACGGCGAGTTCTTGGCAAAACTGGGTGGCGATGCTGACGCGGAAGTGCGCTCTACGGCGGCATACCTGATGGGGATTCATCCCAACGACGCCACGCGCCAGAAGCTCACCGAAATGCTCGCTGACCACAATCCGCGAGTGCAACGAGTGGCCTGCGAAGCGCTGGTGCGTGCCCATCAGCAACCATCGATCCAGGAATTGCTGCCGCTCCTTGGCAGTTCTCACCGGCACGTCGCCTATGCCGCCACACGTTTGCTGGAATCGCTTCCGGCGGACGGCTACCGCGAAGCAATTCTGAACGAACAAAATCAGCGTGCTTTCCTGCAGGGCGCACTCGCGTTAACCACTGTCGACGCCGATCGCGAAACGTGCTTGGCAATTCTCAACCGTTGCAGTTCGCTGATGAATGGCTTCATCGCTGATCCTGAATTTCTCGATATGCTCCGGTTGATGCAACTGGCTCTGCTGCGCGGCCAGTTGAAAGCCGAAGACGTGCCGGAGTTGAGCACAAAAATTGCGATCGAATATCCAACCCAGAATCCATTGATGAATCGCGAACTGATTCGCCTCGTCGTATCCTTGCAAGGCAATTCGGCCGCGACGCGGATGATGGAACAGCTCTCGTCCGACCTTCCTCAAGAAGACAAAATACAGATCGCTCTCTATGCGCGGTTTATGAAGGGGTGGACGACGACGCAAAAGCTTGAATTGCTCAAGTTCTACGAGACGGCTCGTACGCTGCCCGGTGGGCACAGCTTCAGTGGCTATATCGACAACATATCGCGCGATTTTTTTGTGGAATTGAATGAGGAAGAGCGTGGCATGGTGCTAGCCGACGGAGCAAAATGGCCCAGTTCGGCCCTGGCGGTAATCGCCGGCCTGCCGCCGAAGTTGCCGCCGCAGACGATCCAACAGATCATTAATCTCGATCACCAAATGGCGGGTGACGATCGCGAAGCGGCCAAACGTCTGGGCATCGGCGTGGCCGCCGTGCTAGCGCGATCGGCCGATCCGGAGGCAATGGCATACCTAAGGCAGGTGTACGAAAAATATCCCGACCGCCGCAACCACATCGCTATTTCGCTTACTCAGACGCCGGTCCCGGACAACTGGGAGTTGCTGGTCCGTTCGCTACCGATTCTCGAGGGTCCGCTGTCGCAACAGGTGCTGCTGACCCTGAGCCGGATGGAACAAAAACCGGACAAAGCCGAACCTTATCGCCAGGCAATCTTGGGTGGATTGAAGCTCGGCGACGAAGGGGGCCAAGCTGCAGTCAAGGTGCTAGAAAAGTGGTCTGGCAAGAAATTTGGCGAGCCGGGAGATCAGGCCGCAAGCGTGTTGGCCGCGTGGCAGAAATGGTTTGTGGAAACCTATCCGAACGAACCTGAGCCGTCGCTGCCGGTCGAGACATCTGAAAACCGGTGGACGTACGATGAGCTAATGGCCTATCTTGGCGGTCCTGAAGCGAGTGTCGGCAACTCCGAGATCGGCGAGCAAGTGTTCGCCAAAGCGCAGTGTATTCAATGTCATCGTTACGGCCAGAGAGGCGAGGGAATCGGTCCCGAACTCACCACGGTCAGCCAACGTTTTCAACGCAAAGAGATTTTGGAATCTATCTTGTTCCCTTCGCAGGTCATCTCCGATCAGTATGCAAGCAAGACGGTGCAAACCACCGATGGCCGAGTGATGACGGGATTGGTTTCGCCGCAAGCCGATGGCTCGATGATCATCTTAAGTTCCAACGGGCAAAAAACGACGATTAAGAATAACGAAGTGGAGTCGATTTCACCCAGTAAAAAATCGGCGATGCCTGATGGGTTGCTAAATCATCTGACGCTCGAAGAAATCGCCCACTTATTCTCGTACCTGAACCAGCCGCCAAATTCGCATTTAACTAGTCGGCGGGGTAATAGTAGGCAATAAGATCACTCTTGTTGGGATTGCTTCTGTCCACCATGCGATGTAATCAGCACCGCCAGTTAAACAGGTGGTATGAGGAATTCAACTAAAATGGGATGTTGGGTTAAAGGTTATTCTTCGTCGGTCGAATTGCTTAAGTCGTCTTATTCCGACGGTGTCGCCGTTTTGCTCCTCAACTGCCGGCTTAATAGCTGTGAACCATCCAAGTTTAATAGAGCGCGAGCGCTGCGACTCGGATACACATGGTAGAATTGAGTCTACGGTTCCCTCGCTGGCGCGCCGAACCGGTTGGCTTGGGGAGGGTTGAATTCTTTGAGACGGACTTACGCGTTGCATTGGCTATCTAACTGCGTGGCCTGTCGTTTCCAGTAGTCGTACTGCGGGTCGCCGATGCGGAATGTGAAGACTGCATCTGGCAAGGGATTTGCGCAGTCGCGTCTGGAGGGAATACGAACCAGCAACACGCCGTTCGGACGGCGCTCGATGGAGAATTCAGGAGCAAGCGGTTTGGCTTCGGCGATCATCGAACGTTGGGCAGGGGGCCGTGGGCGGGGCTGGCAAGACGATCCGTTGCCTCATCGCAACAAGGGGGGCCACCCCTCGTGCGCCCGATATTGTGATCGAAATCGATGCAAAATTCTAGATCAAATTTTGATAGGCGGTTTCCAGGTTTCTCGGCCCGTTATCCCGAATCACAGGCGCGGTGACGCCTTCTGGCTTTCTGGCGGATAGAACTCGAATTCTCTACCCGACACGCCCGTGGCCGTTGAAGACCGTTTCGTCCAAGTGAAAATCGACGACCAGCGGCAGGTGGTCACTGGCCCGCTTCGCCAGTTTACTGCGGACGACGTGGGTCTGGCGGACGTAGAATCTGCCCCGAAAAAAGGCTTTGTCGAGAGCGCCCATGGCCAAATAGGCAGGAAAAGAACGGAACCGCGAAATTGGAACGGTGAGTTGTTGAAAGCCGTGATACGCAAGTTGCTTGCCGTGTAAGGTGTTGCGCCAGTCATTGAAGTCGCCGACGATCAGTGTGTTCAAATTGCTCGATTCGCGAAACAGGTGATGATTCAGCAAATGGGCAACTTGCCAATGCCGCTCGCGCTCGCTCAGGCCCAAATGAAAGTGAATCAGATGCAGCGGCCCCTCCGGCGTTTCGATCACCGCAATTTGTGCCCCGCGGGGCTTTTTGGTTTCCAGCCTGAGCGAAATTTGATGCTTCTTCGCCAGCGGCCAGCGAGAAAGGATCAAGTTGCCGTAGACGCCGCTTTTCAAGTGGACATTGGGCTGAAATAGTTGGCCGGACGCTTTGAAATATTCTGCCAACAGCCGCGGCTGATCGTCGAACTGCGAGCGTTGATGGTGCCGATCGACCTCTTGCAAGCAAATGATGTCGGGATTTTCAGCCTCAACAACGTCGATCACGCGCTGCAACCGATACCGACGATCCCGCCCGCCGATGCCTTTATGGATGTTATAACTCAGGAGACGCATGCTTAGCGGGTTCGGGGTTCAGGGTTCAAGAAGGAAGTAATCGCTCGCAACGGCAAACAATAGTTTCCCTGCCTGAACCCTGAACCCTGCACCCTTCCTCTACCACTTTAACGCAATTTTCACGATCGCTTTGAGTATCTTTCCCTGTCCGGCCAGCGGTGCGTGGGCGTCGCTGGGAAAGAAGACCACGAAATTACCCGGCGGCAGGCAAAACCACAGGTCGGGCTTATCGCCAAACAGGCCGACGTCTTTCTCTTCGTCGTATGGCATCGTCGCTTCGGTACAAGCCGCGACCGGCTTCCAACCAAACTCTTCCGCAATCGCTCCGGCCCGGGGCACGATAAATTGTACGTCAATATACTTTCGATGGGCTTCAAGAATTGCCCCGTCGTGGCCTTTTTGCTCGCTGTGGTCGATCATGAGGAACAAATCGTTCCCCATCACCTCGTGCCGCCCCGGAGGCAATTCTTGAAACGGCGTGCTGCGTAAGATATCGAACGCTGCCTCAAAGCCTCCGTGCAATCGCGAATATTCATGTGCCTCTTCCAGCCGGCCAAGGATCATCGGTGGGGTTCCTGGGTAGTTGTCGCAAGCCAACCGACGCCCTGACGGGAATACAATTTCCCGCTTGAGGTTCTGCTTGGCTCGCAGAGCCTACGATACCCTTAGCGTCAGTCGCGTGCTAGTGTAACATAAGTCGGTTGCCAGTCGAGAGTTCAACGCGGGGTGACGGGCCGTTTCCTCCGTTCAATTTGTTGTCTTTGAATGAAAACCATCCGCAAGCTGCTGGTTGCAAACCGCAGTGAAATTGCCATCCGCGTCTTCCGCTCCGCCCATGAGTTGGGGATTCGCACGGTGGCGATCTATTCGCACGAAGATCGTTACGCACTGCACCGCTTTAAGGCGGACGAAGCCTATTTGGTCGGCAAAGCGGGAGAGCCGATTCGTTCCTATTTGGATATCGAGGCGATCATCGCCTTGGCGGTTGCACATCGAATCGACGCCATCCACCCCGGCTACGGATTTCTGTCGGAGAACCCTGCGCTGCGGCAGGCGTGCGACCAAGCAGGTATCACCTTTGTCGGCCCACGGCGCGAATTGCTCGAACAATTGGGAGACAAGACTGCGGCCCGCGAAATTGCCGCCAAAGCGAGAGTTCCTATTTTGGGCGGGAGCGCCCGAGCGATTGCGAGTTTGGCCGATGCCCAAGAAGTGGCGGCCGATCTCGGTTTCCCCATTATGCTCAAAGCTGCGCACGGCGGCGGCGGGCGCGGGATGCGCGTCGTGAATGCCGCCGACGAACTTGCTCCGAATTTGGAAACCGCGCAGCGCGAAGCGGCGGCGGCATTCGGCAACGGCGATGTATTCATCGAGAAGTACATCCGGCGGGCGCGGCATTTGGAAGTGCAATTGCTTGGCGATCGCCACGGCAATCTGGTGCATTTGTACGAGCGCGATTGTTCGGTCCAGCGCCGGCATCAAAAGGTCGTCGAAATTGCCCCAGCGCCGCATCTCGACTCGAAAGTGCGCGAGCAACTTTGCGAGGCCGCGCTGGCAATCGGACGCGCGGTAAAGTACGAAAATGCTGGCACGGTCGAGTTTCTCGTCGATGCGGATACAAATCAGTTTTACTTCATTGAAGTCAATCCGCGAATTCAAGTCGAACATACGGTGACCGAGGAAGTCACGGGGATCGACATTGTGAAGAGCCAGATTCTGATTGCCCAAGGGCAGAAGTTGAGTGATCCGGAAATTGGGTTGGCACGGCAAGAGGATGTCCGATCGGTCGGTTTTGCACTGCAATGTCGCGTGACGACTGAAGATGCCGAGAATCGGTTTGTGCCCGACTATGGCCGAATTATTGCCTATCGCTCGGCCAGCGGCATGGGCATTCGACTCGATGCCGGAACGGCGTTCTCCGGGGCCGTGGTGACGCCCTACTACGATTCGCTGTTGGTAAAAGTGACGGCCCGTGCGCGTCGATTTATCGATGCGGCATCGCGAATGGAACGCTGCTTGCAAGAGTTCCGCGTCCGCGGCGTGAAGACAAACGTTCCCTTTCTCATCAATTTGGTCACGCACCCGACGCTGTTGGCCGGGGATTGCACCACCAAATTTATCGACGACACGCCGGAATTGTTCGACATGCCGGTGCGACGCGATCGAGCGACCAAGCTGCTGCAGTTCCTGGGAGAAACAATCGTCAACGGCAATCCATTGGTCAAGGATCGTCCCAAATCAACGCGGCGGGTTGCATCGCCCGTTCCGCCGTACGACGCGAAGCAAGCGCCCCCAGCAGGGACTCGGCAAAAGCTGCAACAGCTTGGGCCACAGAAATTCGTGGCGTGGGTGTTGGAGCAAGATCGATTATTGGTCACCGACACCACCTTCCGCGACGCCCACCAGTCGTTGCTGGCAACGCGGATGCGGACGTTCGACATGTTGCAGGTGGCCGAGGCCTATGCGCGACTGGCCCCAGAATTGTTCTCGATCGAAATGTGGGGCGGAGCGACGTTCGACTCGGCCATGCGGTTTCTCAAGGAATGCCCTTGGCAGCGACTGGCCGAATTACGCGAACGGATTCCGAACATTCTCTTCCAAATGCTGGTGCGAGCGTCGAATGCAGTGGGCTACACGAACTATCCCGACAATGTCGTGAATGCCTTCATCAAGGAGAGCGTCCAGGCGGGCATGGATATCTTCCGCATCTTCGATCCGCTGAATTGGACCGAAAACATGCGAGTGGCGATGGACGCCGTTCATGAGCACGGTGGAATTTGCGAGGCAGCAATCTGCTACACCGGAGATTTCTTGAATCCCGCCCGGCCCAAATACAGCCTGAAGTATTACGTCGACTTGGCGAAGGAACTCGAACGGAGGGGGGCGCATATTCTGGCCATTAAGGATATGGCCGGATTGTGCAAACCATATGCAGCCCAGCAGCTTGTCGAAACACTGAAGCAAGAAATCGGCATTCCGATCCATTTCCACACGCACGACACCAGCGGCGTCTCGGCGGCATCGGTGCTGAAAGCTGCCGAAGTGGGGTTGGATATTGGCGACGGCGCGCTGGCGCCGATGTCGGGGCTGACATCGCAGCCGAATTTGAACGCCATCGTCGAATCGCTGCGATTTACGCCTCGCGATACCGGCATCGATGCCGAACATCTCCGACAATTGGCGCACTATTGGAGCGCCGTCCGCGAGTTCTATACTCCGTTCGAAAGCGAGATGAAAGCACCCGACGCTGATTTATATTTACACGAAATGCCCGGCGGACAATTCACCAACTTGCTCGAACAGGCTCGGGCGCTTGGCTTGGCGCCGCGCTGGGACGAAGTTTGTCGGATGTATGCGGAGGTGAACCAACTGCTCGGCGACATCGTGAAAGTGACGCCGACGTCGAAATCGGTTGGCGACTTGGCGTTGTTCTTGGTCACGAACAATCTAACGGTCGATGCCGTACTCGATCCGTCGCGCGAGTTAGCCTATCCGGAAAGTGTGGTCGATTTGCTTGCCGGACGCATGGGACAGCCGCCAGGCGGGTTTCCGCCACAGGTTCAAGAACGCATTCTGCGAAACGTAACGCCCGTAACAGGCCGCCCTGGTGAAACGCTGCCGCCAGCCGATTTTGCGGCGACTGCGGCGGCGCTCGAAAAGCAATTTGGGCATAAGCCGAGCGAGCAGCAAGTTGTTTCGCATTTGCTCTATCCGCGCGTGTATCAAGATTTTGCGACGCACCAGGCGCAATTTTCCGACACGAGCATCTTGCCGACGCCGTATTTTTTGTACGGCCCGCAACCGGGTGATGAATTGACAATCGACATCGAGCCTGGCAAGACGCTGATTATTAAACTGCTGACCGCCGGTGAGCCGCACGACGATGGCACACGAACCGTTTTCTTCGAGTTAAACGGCCAGCCGCGCAGCGTGTCGGTAGTTGATAAGAGCGCAGGCGTACAGTTCGTCCAACGACCGAAGGCAGATGCGAACGATCCAAAGCAAATTGCCGCTCCGATGCCCGGCCTGGTCGTGACCGTGCCGATCAAATCCGGCGATCGCGTCAAGAAGGGGCAAAAGCTGCTGTCGCTCGAAGCGATGAAGATGGAGACCACGCTTTACGCTGAACATGATGGTCGAATTGCGGACGTGCTGGTCAAACCTGGCACTCCGGTCGAGGCCGGAGAGTTGGTAGTACGGATGGAATGAGCAAGCACGATTTGGCTTGGACATTCAAGTTGGCTGGTGCCTTTCGAGACGGTATGATTTTAGCAATGGCATGCACGGCCGCACGAGAGGTTGGCCGCACCGCCTGGAGCTATCTCGTTCCGCACGAGTAGTACGATTGGCTACGCTGATGGCGTCGGACGCTGACGAAAAACCCACAACGGCAATTGTAGAAGGGCGCGCTGACGATACGAGCGGTAGCAACCGGAAAACGTCGGCAATTGTGCGGCCGACAAGAACAGTCACCGATCAGCGCAAATCGCACCGTGGCGGCACTTGATGATCCTGTTTTGACCCATGCTCGACCTGCTCATCATTGCCCCGCACCCCGACGACGCCGAACTCGGCATGGCCGGTTCGATCCTGCGCTTTATCAGCGAAGGGCTGCGCGTCGGCGTACTGGACTTGACCAGTGGCGAGCCGACGCCGTTTGGATCGCCCGAGTTGCGACGGCAAGAGATGGTGGCGGCGACGAAGATTCTTGGCCTACATTGGCGAGAGAATCTGGATTTGCCGAACCGCAGTTTGGAGCATACGCTCGACGCGCGGCGGAAGCTGGCGGAGGTGTTTCGGCGAGTTCGGCCGAAGTGGCTTTTCGCGCCGTATTGGGTCGATGCCCATCCCGACCACATTGCCGCGACGTCGATGATTGAAGCCGCTCGCTTCTGGTCGAAGCTCACGAAGTCCGACATGTCTGGCGAGCCATTTCATCCAGAGCGGGTGTTTTACTACTCGTGCGTTCACTTGCGAGTGGTTGATCCGCCGACGTTCGTTGTCGATATTAGCGAATATTGGGATCGCAAGCGGGCCGCGCTCGAATGCTATGCCAGCCAGTTCATCGCTGGCCGGCCGACCGATCCGCCCACCTTCATCGACCGCCTGCGAGACCAGGCAGCCTACTGGGGCTGGTCGATCGGCACTCGCTACGCCGAGCCGTTCTGGAGCCGCGAGCCGATCGGTGTGCGCAGCTTGCGAGATTTTGTTTAAGCCTCCGCCGTCTTGCAGGCGAAGGCCACCAGCTTGCTGCGAAAGATTGGAGGTAGTACCGTGTGCATTGCTGCGGCAACGCGAAATGCCAATTGGGAAAAGTCCAAGTAACTCGGCTCCGATTCGATCGCGTATACCACGGAGTTAAAACCATGCCGTGCCAAGGCGCGGCGCAACTTGCGAGGTGAGTTGCAACGATACACGGTGGGAAAAACATCTTGCGCGCTGGACGAATGTTGCACGCGATGCACCACCTTAGCATGCCAACGATTGGGAACGAGCCGCGCAAGCAGAGAGGCATAACCCCAAGCATTTGGCGTTCGCAGCGTCAGATGTCCGCCGCGTTTGAGCACTCGATGCGCCTCGGTGAAAAAGTGATCCGGCTCTTGAACGTGTTCGAGTACGTTGTCCGAGTGAATCAAGTCGATGGACGCATCGTCGATCGGCCAGTGCTCGACGTCTTCGATCAAGCGGAATTCGTCGATTAGGGGATTGGTCTGCGCATTGCGGTCGATGTCGATGCCGATCACTGTGCGTCCGTTTCCACGCAAATCACGGAGTTGCCGCCGAAAGCTGCTTGGATCGTTGGCTTGCGCTCCTCGCCCGCAGCCTAAATCAAGGACGACGTCGCCAGGACGCAGCAGTGCGTGAACTCGCGAATAATATGCGACCGTTCCATCGACTCGCGTAAATCCGCCAAATCTGCATTCCGGGTAAACGATCTCTGCGAGATTCTGTGGCATGTGATGGGAACGTGCAAAAAGAGCGATGATCGCGGGATCGTTCCTTGATTATACTTTGCAATCACCGCTGCCGTGAGAGAATCGCATACGACTACTAGCTTGCCAGCGGAGCAGCAAGTTATGATGAACGGGGATAGGCAAGACCCAACTGGTTTGAATGGTTGTACGATGCGAGTGCGTCTCGAATATGGCCGAACGGGGCTGGAGGTGAATCTTCCGGCAGAGCGGATTGTGCGCACTTTGACTTACAAAGACGCCACGCCGCTGGCTGATTCCGCGGTGGCCTTGCGTGAGGTGATGGATCGACCGATCGGGACTCCACCACTGGCCGAAATTGCTCGCGGGCGGAGCGATGCGTGCATCGTCATTAGCGACATCACACGGCCGGTGCCAAACGAGCTGATTCTCACACCAATGCTCGAAACGCTCGAAGCAGCCGAAATACCGCGTGAAAAGATTACGATCTTGAACGCGACCGGGCTGCATCGGCCGAATCTTGGGGATGAGTTGGTCGAAATGGTCGGTCGGCAGATTTATGAGAATTACCGGATCGAAAATCATCATGGGCAAGTGCTGGATGAGCATACCTATTGCGGCCAAAGCCCACGTGGCGTACCGATTTGGATCGATTCCCGCTACGTGAAGGCCGACTTGAAAATTACGACGGGATTGATCGAGCCGCACTTGATGGCGGGTTATTCCGGCGGGCGGAAGTTGATTTGCCCCGGCATCGCAGCGCTCGAGACGGTTAAGGTCTGGCACGGGCCGGACTTTTTGGAGCATCCCAACGCCGATTGCGGAATTCTCGACGGCAACCCGGTGCATGAAGAAAACACGTGGATTGGCCGGCACGTCGGCTGCGACTTTATTGTGAACGTCGTCATCGACAGCCAGCGTCGGCCGCTGAAGTTTGTCGCGGGCGACATGGAAGCGGCATTTCTCGACGGGGTGAAATTCGTCCGCGGCGTCGTGCGCGACACGATCGCGGAACCGGTCGACGTGGTGGTGACGAGCTGCGCAGGCTACCCGCTCGATACGACGTTCTATCAAGCCGTGAAGGGACTCACCGGCGCGTTGCCGATCGTGAAGCAAGGGGGCACGATTATCATGGCCGCGAGCTTGAGCGAAGGGATCGGCAGCCCGGAGTTTCAGAGCTTGTTCAAAGACAATCCGTCGCTCGATGTGTTTGTTGAGCGCATTCTCGGCAAGGATTACTTCGTGATGGATCAGTGGCAGCTTGAAGAGCTGGCCAAAGTGCGGCGAAAGGCCAAGGTGAAGATCGTCAGCGACGGGCTGTCGCGTGAAATGCTGAATGGATTGTTTGTCGAGAGCGCGCCGACGGTAGAACTCGCTGTCGCGGAAAGTCTCAATGAATACGGGCCGGAGGCGAAGATTGCAGTGATCCCCAAGGGGCCGTATGTGCTCGCGCAAGTTGGATAGCCGTCTGCTTTTCGAAACCCAATCGCCCCTCATGACTTGCTTCGTTTCCGTCTTAATAGCGGGAGCAAGACGGGCAATGCCGAACCAAACAAAAGCAGCTGCGAAGGCTCGAAAACCACCACGGGAGTGAGCACATAAGCGCTTAATACACCGTTGTGCCATCCTGTTCCAACGATTTGCCCTTGGTTATTCAAATCGCTGAGTTCGTTGAGAATCCAACCTTGCCCCGAGACGGGGTCGAGCAAGTCGTTTGGATCGCGCATTCCGTTGATTGTATCCCAAACATATGGGCGTCCAAATGTATTCCCAAGATCGTCTTGATAATGATAATTACCAATTACTGTGCCGGAATTGTTTACGGCGTATCCATAGCTGCTGTGGGGCGTGGGAGACCCAAGATCGGTGAATACTCCGTTCTTCCAAATAAATGCGTGGTAGGCGCCAGCAGATGTCTCCGAATCGCCGACAATATATTCACCGGAATCGCTAATGTCTTGAGCTTGGCTTTGAGAGCCACCGAGCGTTCCTAGATCAATCATGCTGCCGCTGCCATTCCACAAGAATGAATGATATTGCTGGGCCGCATTGTAGGCCTGGCCGACGACTTGCCCCACGCTATTGATCCCGTATGCTAAACTGTAACCGCCCCCGAGCGAGTCGATATCGACCAGCGCGCTACCTGTGGTCGATCGATAAGCATGAATGCCGGTCGGAGAATAGGCAAAGCCTGCGACGCGTCCAGAGTCGTCGATTCCATACGCCGTGCTGTAAGTCCCGCCGAGCGTTCCTAGATCAGTATAGCTTCCCGATTCCCAGCGAAATGCATGGCCAGCGTACTGAACACCAGGGAGCGATCGAATCGTGCTGACCGCGATCTGGCCAGAGTTGTTCACCGCGATGGCTTTAGCGCTTGAAAAGCCATTTGGAATGCTCAACTGCTGAACACCCGTTTGAGGCGACCAGCGAAAGGGCTTCATGCCAATTGCTCCGACGACCACGCCAGCGTCGTTGATTCCATGTGTACGGAGGGTAACCTCGCTGGGAAGGTTAAGGTCGGTCACGGAGTACATGATCTCGACCCCGGCCGCAATAGAATTAGCGACGAGGAACAACAAAATGATGGTTAAAGAAGCTCTCTGGCCGAAGATCCAAATGAACCGCCATATTATAGACATCTGCATATATCTGTTTGTTAAATGAATGCGATTTTGCAAACTGTGGGCGATCCTAACAGGCGGATTTCTATGGGTCAACCAATTGGGGGGAATTCAAGCAAAGCTATTCACTTTTTCGCCAGCCAGTTCCCCGCTGCGGATGCACTGTGGAATGCCGACACCGGTGAACGCATTGCCGGCCAGCGCTAGACCCGAGTGCTTGGCAATGCGATCTTTGATTCGCTGCAATCGGTCGAGATGGCCGAGGTGATACTGAGGCATCGCGGCGTGCCAGCGGAAGATTTTTGATAAGTTCGGCGGGCCGGTGATGCCGAGTAGATCGGCGAGCTCTTCGCTGGCGATTAGAATGAGTTCTTCGTCGGTCTTGTAAACCATTTCTGGTTGTAGCGCGCCGCCTAGGAAAACGCGAATGAGAGCTTTGCCGTCGGGTGCGCGGCCGGGGAATTTCACGCTCGAAAAGCTGGCCGAAAGGATGCGGCGGTTTTCGATTTGTGGGACGACGAAACCAAAAGTGTTCAGCGGATGGACGATTTGCGATTTGTCGTAGGCCAGAATGACAATGGCGGAGCCGACGTGTTCGATGGCGGCAAGTTCGGCGGCGAGGCTCGCGTCAACTTCCGAGAGGAGTCTAGCTGCGACGGGTGCTGATGTGGCGACGATGGCTGCGTCAAATGATTCGTTTCCGACTTGCCATTGATCGTTGGCGCGACGAATCTGGTCGATTCGCAGATTCAGCCGCACGCAGCCAGGTGGCAATCGCTTCGCGATCGCATCGACAAAGCTAGATAGCCCCTCGCGCGGAGTCATAAACAAGCTGTAGCGTGCACCACTATCGCCGGAATCGGCCAGATCGTCGGGCTGGCTCGATCCGTTGGCGGCGGATTTTCGATTGGCTCGCGCCGCGCGAAGCAGGCTGCCATGCCGACGTTCCATCTCGAGAAAACGCGGAAGAGTAGCAGCAAGGCTGAGCTTTTCAGGGTCGGCGGTGTAGATACCACCAATCAGCGGCTGGACGAGACGATCGAAGGCTTCGCGCCCCAGGCGTCGGCGGGCAAACGAGGCGAGACTTTCGTCGATGCCGTCACTGCGCCTTGCGGCAATCAGCGATTCGCAGGCCAGACGTAGCTTGCCAGGGACGCTCAAAATCGGCGAGCGCAGCACGGAGCCAAGCCGATTGGGAGCCATCAGCAAAAAGCCTTCCGGCACATCATACAATTGGCCGCGACAGACGACCATCGCGCCGCGGTGTGCTGCATCGGTTGGGATAAGGTGATCGACAAAGCCAATCCGGCGACAGAGGTCGATGGCCCAAGGGACATTGATGATGAAACTATCGGCACTGGTTTCGATCAGATAGCCATCTTCGCGGATGGTTTGGATGATGCCACCGATTCGATCGCTTCTCTCAAACAGCGCAATTTGAGCGGATGGGTCGAGTTCTGCCGCGCGATGGGCCGCCGCCAACCCGCTAATGCCACCGCCGATGATTGCGACTCTCTTCATACTTGTCAGGACGCACTCTTGATCGGCGACAGGCGATCGCGGATTACGCTATATTTCGCAGATTGTAAGCAGAAAACAGCGTTCAACCGCGCGATCTGAGGTAATTTGGATTGATCTCGCTTTCCTTCCATGATCACGGCAACTGCTGCGTCTCAATGATGGCCGGGCAAACGATTGGTCTTAATGCAGTAGGTCCGGCGAAGGCGTTCTAGCCAATCTCGCGGCTCGCGGCGACAACGAACGAAACCAGCCGCAGCGATTAGTCTTGTTCCGCAACTTTCGACAAGAACCTGGCGACCGTATCCTGATCGTACAACGCAAGAAGACTGTCAGGAAATTTGTCGTACGGCGGATGGTCTCTACCGGCGTATTCGTAGTGTTCAGCCAACCGGTACAGCCATTTGGCAATGATCGCACGAGCGAAACGAATGTAGTCGTCGCAAACTTCTTCAAGCCGTTACTTGGGCGTTTTGGCCAATATTCTCGCCATCGAACAGAACAGCGGTATACTGTCCTCCGCCCCGGTTCCGGCGATGGCATCGAAATGATCCTCACAGCGTCAAACGACGATCGTCGAGCGGTGATACCATCGGTCGAGCGTATTGCCGGCGTTGCCCGTAGTACGAACGCGGTCGCGCGCAAGCAGACCGGCCACGAACCAGCGGTGCAATATTCCGCCGAACCGACTCGAATCGCCTCACCAACAAAAAACGCCTCACTTCTGCAAAGTGAAGCGACGCAAGACGCTGCGAGTTTTCGATGGAGTGTAAACGAATATATTACCCCACGGAAGTCGAACTACCTGCGGATTCATCGGGAAAAACGCACAATTTCAAAAAAGGTGGTGCAACAGGTGGTGCAGTAATTTGCAAGTCTGCACCTATTGACCCCGATTTGACCCTGGTTGTCAACCGCTGGCCAGACCTGCCGGGTGGCACGAAGGGGGCGATTTTGGCGTTGGTCCGTGCGGCCACTGGAATGCCTGGATTAGATTCTTAGAATGTAAGCAAATTCGGGTGTGCCAACTGATCCTTGGCCAAAATGAACCTGCGGGCGGCTGTCTTTCTGCCTTTGGTAGCCCCCGTTGGTTCGGCCCGTCGAACGAAAGGCAGGTTCTATGGCGGAAGATTTGCTAGCTCTTGAGCGCGTGAAGCGTATTCACGGTCAATTCCTGGCAGCGCATGATGCTTGCCCCGACTTGCGCCATTTAGCGGTGCGACCATTCGACGATACCCTCCCTC
>JADZDJ010000145.1 GCA_020851115.1 Pirellulales bacterium | reverse complement strand
TTACCCACGCCATGTTGAAGCCGAGGCTCCAATTATCGTAGAACTGCTGCGGCAAGAAACTGCGGTTCGCGGCCAGCAGGCTCGTCATGTTGCGCGACCACGAGCCGGCCGCCTGCTGGGTTTGTGGAAACAGTTCACCGACTTGAATCGCCAACAATGCGCGGGCTTGCAGAATTCGAAATCCGGCTTCCTTGAGCGTGAGGTTTTGGTTGTAGGCGGCCTGGACGAATTCGTTCAAATGGCTGTCGTTGAAGGCCGTCCACCAGTGGCTGAGGTCGGGGTCTTCGGTGTGAATTCGTTGGTCGTCTGCGTCGATCCAATCTTCCGAAACTGCTGCGGCCGGCCTGTGGTAATTTGGACCAACCTTCAACCCGTTGGCAAGATACTCTCGGAATGGCGTGCAGCCGGTGGCAACAAGTAGCAACCAACTCGCACCAAGAAGCGGCGCGCAGCGGAAAGCCAACGTCGATGCGACGAGCGCCCATGCTGCGATCGATCGGCTGCCCTCCTGCATAAGCCCTCCGTGGATTCTTCCTTTTCAGATCGCCTCTTTTTCTTTATCGGAGAACATCGCCCAATCGGTGCAATCGAATTTCGCAGCAAGCTTTCGTAGGCTTGCCCAGCTTTCCAGGGCACCGATTTCTGCGGACGACTATCGACGACCGCCAGCTTTGCTAGCACTGCGGAATGCGGATCGATTGCCGCAATGTCCTCAGATTGGCCGCGGGAGTGAAGGCGGCCACCCGTTTCGTCCGGCTGCAATTCAGGCGAGCGGCGAAGGGCTAGACGTGAATGATTCCGCGCTGTGCTGCGATCGTCACCGCATGAGTTCGATCCGAGGCGCCGAGCTTTTCCAGAATGTTCTGGACGTGGATTTTGATGGTGCCGGTCGCTTTGCCGAGCCGTGCGGCGATCTCTTTGTTGCCAAGCCCTTGAGCCACAAGCGTCAGCACTTCCACTTCCTTGGGCGTCAATGCCTCACGAGGAAAGAATGCGGTCAGTCGTTCGGTGACTTCGTGCGAAATCAATCGTTCGCCGGCGGTTACCGCGCGGATCGCAGTCAGCACCTCGGTGTGAACCGACTCTTTTAACAAATATCCGCGAACGCCTGCTGCCAACGCGCGGTAAATGTCTTGATCGCCGTCGAAACTGGTCAACGCAATAATTTTGGCATCGGGAAATTCTGCGCGAATTTGTTTGACGGCTTGAATGCCGTCGAGCTGTGGCATTCGCAAGTCCATCAGTGTTACATCGGGCCGAAGTTGACGGAACGATAGTACGGCATCGCAGCCATTTCCGGCTTCGCCGACCAACTCCATATCGGCCTCGTTGCTCAAGATCAGGGCGATCCCCTTGCGAACGAGCGGGTGGTCATCCACGCAAAGGACGCGAATCGGTCGTTTGAGTATCGACGCAGGCATCGAAAACCGTTCGGTTAAGTGGTCAAATCCGCGAGCGCAGCTTTGATCGGCAACACCACGCGAACGGCGGCACCCCGCCCCGGATTGTTTTCCAGGGTAAGCTGCGCACCGATTTGGCGCGCTCGCTCGCGCATGCCGAGCAGTCCATAGTGCCCGAAATGCTCGAGGCTTGTCTCGCTCTCCACGATTCCGCTGCCGTCGTCGCGAACCGTCAGTCGGATTTCGTCCGCGGTGCTCTCCAAAGCGACATCGACCACGCTGCCGCCGGAGTGTTTCAGGGAATTGGTGATCGCTTCTTGCGCAATCCGCAGCAGGTTGTATTCTATTTCGGCCGAAAGCTGCTTGGCGACCGAATTGAGCTGCAGCCTTAAACGCATATCGTGGGTTTGCGCCAACTGCCGCGCGGCCTGCTCAATGGCCGCGGCCAAGCCCGATTGGGCGCTCCGCAGCCCCGCGATCGATCGGCGCGCTTCGCGCAGGCAGTTCCCGGCGTCGTCGATGATCTCCTCCAAGGTTTCCCGCTCGGTTGACGCTTCCGGCAGCCGGCTAGAAAGCGCCTGCATTTCCATCGTGATCCCAGCGAAGCCTTGCATGAGGCCATCGTGCAATTCGCGGGCAATACGGCTGCGCTCGATGACGATGGCACTCATCTGCCGACGAATGGCGCGCACGCGGAGGCGATAGGCAAACCAGATCGCCAGCGCAATCGCCGTCGCGCACGCCGGTACAAACCATGCGGTCTGATACCAGCGAGGAGCGATGCTTAGCATCACGGGCGTCGCAACTTCGTACGACTTGCCATCGACGTTCTTCGCCGCAACGACAAACCGATAGTTTCCCGGCGGGATATTTGTATAAAAGGCTTCGCGGCGCGAACCCGCGTCAATCCAGTGCCGGTCGAAGCCTTCTAGTTGGTAACGAAAGGCGATTCGCGTGGGTGACGTGTAGCTCAATGCCGCGTAGCGGAATGCCAAATTCGCATTGCCCGGCGGTACGGATTGGAACTGCCGAGGATTTTCGCTCTTGCCGTTGATGATCGCGTCTTCGACGACCACCGACGTGGCGGGCAAGTTGCGCTGCAATTGGCTGGGGTCGATGACCAGCACGCCGCGAATCGTGGAAAACCAAAGTCGGCCGTCGCGCGCCAGTTTTGCCGCAGGTTGCACGCCAGGCTGGCATTCCACCGTGCGGAGCGCATCGAGCGGGCTTAGCGGCGTCGTCGACACGGCAGCGATTCGTCCCGCGGCAAATCGACCTACGTCGGCTTGCTCGATGGAAAACACTCCTTTGCTACAAGCAATCCAGAGCCTCCCCTGCTTGTCGCTCACCAGTCCAAACAATTCATCGTCATACAGCCCCTCACGAACGGACAGGTGAATCGCGCGCTGGGAATCGAACGCATATAAGCCATCACCGGCGGTGGCAACGTACAGAGTCTGCCCCACGCTGCACAGCGCGCTGACATATTTCGGCCGCAATCGATGTGTCTCGAATCGGCTCCACTGGCCATCGCGGCACCTCACGAGCGGGCCTTCTTCGAGCGCCGCAATCACCGTGCGCTCGCCATGCTCGGCAATGGCGACGACGGATGCCTGCGCGGAAATCTCTTTCGGCAAGTGCGCTTTGGTCAGTTGACCGTCTTTCCAGGAAACGATGCCCGTCGCCGTGCCGATCCACAGCGTTCCCTGGCTGTCGCAGCAGAGAGCTAGGATGCCGGCGGTAGGCAGCGCAGCGCTGCCGGCGGGCGTATCGATGATGGTCTGCTCCTTGACGCGACACAATCCGCGATTTGTGGCAACCCACAGCGAATCGTCGCCGGCTGCGGCCAGTGCCAGAATCGAATCGCTTGGCAAGCCGTCGGCGGCGTTCAACGTGGTAAAACCCGTGCCGTTCCAGCGGGCCAAACCTGCGTCGAGCGTCCCCACCCAGAGGTTGCCTGCGCGATCTTGCTCGATCGGCCCCGTACGATTGCTCGGCAGTCCTTCGGACATCGTAAACGGAATGGTCCGACGATCGACAAATTGATTCAGACCGAGTTTTGTGCCCACCCACAAACTCCCTTCGTGGTCCTCGCAGATCGAATAGACCGTGCTCTGCGACAATCCATCGCGCGTTCGAAAGCTCTGAAACCTGTTGTCGCGAAGTCGATTAAAGCCGTCTCCGGTCCCAATCCACAAGCTGTCCCTGCCCCCCAGCGTCAGGCAAAAAATCTGCTCGTCCGACAATCCGTCGTCGGCGCTGAAGCGGCGCTGCCGACCGCGTTGAAGTTGAACCAGCCCGTGAGAACTGCCGACCCATAGCGATCCGTCGGCGGCCGCAGCGAACGCCGTCAGCGCGGTCGAATTGGGCAAGCTGTCGAGGACCATGGCTGTAAAATCCGCGGACTGTCTGAGATACAAGCGATTGCCATCTCCTGCGACCCAGATCTTGCCATCGATCGTTTCGCAAATCGCGTTGATAGCATCGGTAATTGGACCATCGTCACCGGTCGACGTTTCGATTCGTCCAGCCGCGAATCTCGCCAATCCGCGGTCGGTGCCAATCCAAACGGCTTGTTCGCGGTCAACCAACAGGCATTGAACATCGTTGGAAGGCAAGCCATCATCGGTCGAGAATCGCATGGCCTGTCCGTCTTTCCAGCGGATCAAGCCGTCGCCGTCGGTGGCAATCCAGAGACCGCCTTGCCGGTCTTCACACAATTGGCGAATCCAAACGTTTTCCAGCGACACGCCTCCCAGCGCTGGCATGACGGTAAACTGCACGCCGTCAAATCGCACCAATCCAGTCTTAGTGCCAAGCCAAAGATATCGATCTTGAGTCTGATAAACGCAATAAATCGTCCCTTGAGGCAAGCCTTGCTGCGTCTGCCAGATTCGGTGAATCGTCTGTGTAAGCGCCCGCGAGGGATCGAGTGCGAGCGCGGATCGAGACAAGCAAACGATTGCAATCGCCGCAAAGATTGCGCGGCAGCCATCCAGAGAAGGATTTTGGAAGCCGCGAACCCTGGTGTGTGATTTCAAATAGCTCATCGCCTATTCATTGTAAACCGGATTTCATTCACGGATGAGCCGATTTCTGAACACCCGGGGCCCAATACGGTCTCGAAAAATCGAAGTTCCGGAACCGTTTGCGGCCTGCTCAAGTCGGCGAAGGGTTCGCCTCCCTCCTGCGGAGTTTTCGGTTTGCTTGAGGAAAGCCCGGAGCGTGGCTATGCCGAATGGCATAGCCGGAAGCCTGCCAGATGGCATTTTCCACAAGCTCTATCCCGGAAAAAATAAATTGGGTTATTATGAATAATGCCGTCGAGAATTTATCCCACCCTCCGATTCTGCCGATTGGCGCTATGCCGACCGCGCGAGAGCCGC
This sequence comes from Pirellulales bacterium, assembly GCA_020851115.1. Taxonomy (GTDB): domain Bacteria; phylum Planctomycetota; class Planctomycetia; order Pirellulales; family JADZDJ01; genus JADZDJ01. The sequence continues at coordinate 27,314 of JADZDJ010000145.1, read as the reverse complement.
AACAACATTCGATCCCCGAGGCGCCCGCCACGGTCGATCTGGCAAGAACCACGCTTGCCGAGGAATCCGTGGCCGTCGAGCAATCGGCGCTGCCGTCCGCATCGGGCCAACGCTGGTGGTTGTCGCTGCTGATTCTCGCGCTGCTCGTCGGCGTGGGTTATCCGCTCGTCAAGCAGTTGTTGCTCGCACCGCGCGTCGAGCGCAAGACCGCGCCGGTTCGCGTCGTTCCCGTCGTGACAGCGCCAGTCGAGCGGGCGGACATGAACGTCTACCTCAACGGTTTGGGAACCGTCACTGGCTACAAGACGGTGACGATCCGTAGCCGCGTGGAAGGAGAGCTAATCAAGGTTGCCTTCTCCGAAGGACAAATGGTCAAACAAGGCGATCTCTTGGCGGAGATCGACCCGCGACCGTTTCAAGTGCAACTCGATCAAGCGAAGGCCCGCCTCGGCGAGGCCCAAGCGGCGCTGCAAAAAGCAGAGCATTCGCAGGCGCGCGAAATGGCCCAAGCTCAGCTTGTGCTCGATGAATCGCAATTGTTGTTGGCCCAAAAAGAAGAGCAGCGGTTGAGTAAACTGGTCCCCAACCGCACCGTGACCGCCGACCAATGGGATGCGGCCATCGCGAACCGCCAAAAGTGCGAAGCGCAAGTGCAGTCGACGAAAGCCAACCTCAAGCAGGCCGAGGCGGATTATGGCGTCAATATTCTTTCCGCCCAAGCCAACCTGTCGGCGGCCAACACGGCCGTTCGAAACGCCGAGATCGAGCTGAGCTACTGCCGCATCACCTCGCCGATCGCCGGTCGCATCGGTCTGCGATACGTCGACTTGGGAAATATGATTCGCCCAACCGACGAGAAAGGTCTAGCAGTGATCACGCAGCTCCAGCCGATCGCCGTTATCTTCACCGTGCCGCAAGACGAGATTGCGCCGATTCAAACGAAAATGCTGGCCGGCGAAAAATTGCGAGTCGACGCCTTCGACCGTAATTTCCGCGCGGAGCTGGCTCGCGGAGAACTAGAGGCGATCGATAACCAAGTGGATGTCACGACGGGGACCATCCGATTGAAGGCCGTGTTTGCGAACGACAAGAATGGGTTGTTTCCCAACCAGTTTGTCAACGCCAGACTGCTCGTCGATACGCTGCGCCAAGTCGTTACGGTGCCGTCGGCGGCCGTGCAGCGCGGGCCCGAGTCGGCCTATGCCTATGTCGTACAGGCCGATTCAACCGTCGTTTTGCGATCGATCGTCGCAGGGCCGACGGAGGGAGACACGACGTCGATTGAAAGCGGCCTATCACCAGGGGAAATCGTCGTGATCGACGGCGTCGATAAGCTGCATCAAGGGGCAAAGGTCGCCGCGCGCGGAGAGAATTCTCCCGCCGCGGCGAGCGAACCGGTTCGACAAACGCAGCATCCATCGGATCGCGAAAAGAAAGGCACGTGATGAATCCATCCCGGCCATTCATTTTGCGGCCGGTCGCGACGGTCTTGTTCATGACGGCCATCTTGCTGGCGGGGATCGTTGCCTATCGCCAGTTGCCGGTTTCGGCCTTGCCGCAGGTCGACTACCCGACGATTCAGGTCATCACTTTCTATCCGGGTGCCAGTCCCGATGTGATGGCTTCGTCGGTCACTGCCCCCTTGGAACGACAGTTTGGCCAAGTGCCGGGGCTGACGCAGATGACGTCGAGCAGTTCCGACGGTTGTTCGATCATTACGCTGCGGTTTGCCTTGGAACTCGACATCGACGTCGCCGAGCAGCAGGTGCAGGCGGCGATCAATGCGGCCGGAAACTATTTGCCCCGCGATTTGCCGAATCCGCCGATCTATAGCAAGACAAACCCGGCCGATGCGCCGGTCTTGACGTTGGCGCTCACGTCTCCGTCGTTGCCGCTGACCAAGGTGCAAGACTTGGCGGATACTCGGCTGGCGCAAAAGATTTCGCAGCTTCCAGGCGTGGGCATGGTCTCGATAAGCGGCGGCCAAAAGCCGGCGATTCGGATTCAGGCCAATCCGACCGCGCTGGCCGCCCGTGGCCTCGGCATGGAAGATTTGCGCACGGCCTTGGTGCAGGCGAGCGTCAATCAGGCAAAGGGGAGCTTCGACGGGCTGCGGCAAGCGTTTACCATTGGCGCCAACGACCAACTGCTCACCAGCGACCAATATCGGGAATTGATCATCGCTTACCGCAACAACGCCGCGGTCAAACTCCGCGACGTGGCCGCTGTGATCGACGATGCGGAAAATGTCCGTCAAGCCGCTTGGATGAACGACACCCCCGCCGTCATCGTCAACATTCAGCGTCAGCCGGGGGCGAACACGATCGAGGTCGTCAATCGTATCAAGGCTCTCTTGCCGCAATTGCAGGCGTCGCTGCCCGCCGCCATTTCCGTTCATGTACTCACCGACCGAACGGTGACGATCCGCGCGTCGGTGGAAGACGTTCAAACCGAATTGATGATGACCGTGGGCCTGGTCGTCGCGGTGATTTTTATCTTCTTGCGCAACTTGCGGGCGACCATCATTCCCAGCGTAGCCGTGCCGCTGTCGCTCGTCGGCACCTTCGGCGTGATGTATTTGCTGGACTACAGCTTGAATAATCTCACGCTGATGGCGCTGACGATTTCGACGGGCTTCGTCGTGGACGACGCGATCGTGATGATCGAGAATATCATCCGATATCTTGAACAGGGAGAGCGGCCATTGCAAGCGGCGCTGCGCGGAGCCGAGGAAATCGGCTTTACGATCGTGTCGCTGAGCGTATCGCTGATCGCCGTGTTGATTCCGCTGCTGTTCATGGGAGACATCGTGGGCCGGCTGTTTCGCGAATTCGCCGTGACGCTCAGCGTGACGATTCTGGTTTCTGCGATCGTCTCGCTAACACTCACGCCGATGATGTGCGCGACGCTGCTCAAACACCAGCCGACGTCGCAACGCAACATTCTCTACCGCGCGTCGGAATGGTTCTTCGACGCCATCGTTCGCGGGTACGGATCGACGCTCCGTTTCGTCTTGCGGATGCAGTTCGTCACGCTGCTACTCGCCGCGGCCACGTTGGCGGCGACGCTGTACTTATACTGGATCGTGCCGAAAGGGTTTTTTCCAATCCAAGACACCGGCGTGATCCTAGGCATTTCCGAAGCGCCGCAAAACGTTTCGTTCGCGGAAATGTCGCGCCAGCAGCAGCTACTCAACCGGGCGATTCTCCAAGACCCGGCCGTCGAAAGCCTGTCATCGTTCATTGGCATCGACGGCACGAACACCACGCTGAATACCGGTCGGATTCAAATCAACCTCAAGCCGCTGGATGAGCGAAAGCTCTCGGCCAGCGAAGTGATTCGCCGGCTCCAAGGAGCGCTGGCGGAGATCCGCGGCGTGACACTGTTCATGCAACCGGTGCAGGATTTAACGGTCGAAACCCGCGTCAGCCGCACGCAGTATCAATACAGTCTGGAAGATCCCGACCTGCACGAATTGAATGAATGGGCGCCGAAGTTTGTCCATCAATTGCAAGCGCTCCCGCAACTGCGCGACGTGGCCAGCGATCAACAAACCAAGGGGCTGCAAACGCGCGTCGTGATTGACCGCGACACGGCATCGCGACTGGGAATTACGCCGCAACTGGTCGATGACGCCCTCTACGACGCATTCGGTCAGCGGCAAATTTCGATCCTGTTCACGCAGTTGAATCAGTATCGCGTGGTGCTCGAAGCGAAACCGGAATTTCGCGATGAAATTCAAGATTTGTCGAAAATCTACGTCCGCTCCAGTCGCGGCGAGCGGATTCCGCTGAGCACATTCACCACACTCGAGCAGTCGAGCGCGCCGCTGGCGATCAATCATCAGGGGCAGTTTCCGGTCGTCACGGTGTCGTTCAACCTGTCGCCAGGAGTCTCGCTCGGCGAAGCCGTGGCGGCCATCGACTCCGCCAAGCGCGAGATCGATCTACCGCCGAGCATTCAAGCCGGCTTCCAAGGCACCGCCGAGGCGTTTCAGTCCGCGCTCCAGAACGAGCCCATGTTGATCCTAGCCGCCTTGGTGACGGTCTATATCGTATTGGGCGTGCTCTACGAGAGCTACATTCACCCCATCACCATTCTTTCAACTTTGCCCTCCGCCGGCGTCGGAGCGATTCTCGCGCTGCTGCTGTGCCAGGAAGACCTAGGTGTGATCGGCCTGATCGGCATGATTCTGCTGATCGGCATCGTGAAGAAAAACGCGATCATGATGATCGACTTCGCGTTGGAAGCGGAGCGCAATCAAGGCAAATCGCCCCACGAGGCGATTTACGAAGCCTGCCTGCTCCGATTTCGGCCCATCATGATGACGACCATGGCGGCGCTGTTGGGCGCTGTGCCGCTGGCCATCGGCGGCGGCATGGGATCCGAATTACGACGGCCGCTGGGCATCACGATCATTGGTGGTCTGATCATTAGCCAGGTGCTGACGCTTTATACCACGCCGGTCATCTATTTGGCTTTCGATCGTCTCGGCAAATGTCTGCGCCGCCGTCCTGCTGCGATGAAACGCGTGGAATATCGGGAGCTAGAACCGGTATGAGCCTTTCGACCCCATTTGTCAAACGTCCCGTCGGCACGACCTTGCTCACGCTGGCCATCACGCTGGCCGGCGTGTTGGGCTATTTGATGCTGCCCGTCTCGCCGTTGCCGGAAATCGATTTTCCGACCATCCAAGTCAACGCGGCTTTACCAGGAGCCAGCCCCGAAACGATGGCCTCGGCCGTCGCCACACCGCTGGAGCGACAGTTCGGCCGCATCGCGGGGATCGCGGAAATGACGTCGACCAGCTTTCTCGGTCTGACCAACATCACGCTGCAGTTCGATTTGAGCCGCGACATCGATGCGGCGGCCCGCGATGTGCAGGCGGCGATCAACGCCGCGTGCGGGCAACTGCCTACGAATTTGCCGAACAATCCCAGGTATCGAAAAATCAACCCGGCGGATGCGCCCATTCTGATCATGACGCTCACCTCCGATGCCTATACGAAACCACAAATGTACGATGTCGCCTCGACGATCTTGCAGCAAAAACTTTCGCAAGTCTCCGGCATTGGCCAGGTCTTTACGAGCGGCGGCGCGCCGCCGGCAGTGCGCGTCGACGTCAATCCCACGGTGCTGAACCATTTTGGCCTCGGTCTGGAAGACGTTCGCACGACGCTCTCGGCCGCGAACGCCAATCGCCCCAAGGGGCAAATCTCCGACGAGCGGCATACCTGGGCGCTGACCACGACCGATCAACTGTTGGAGGCAAAAGAATATGAGCCGCTGATCGTCGCCTACCGGAACGGCGCGGCGGTGCGATTAGCCGACATCGCCAAGGTGACCGATGACGTCGAAGATTTACGCGCGACAGGTTTCTCGGATGGGCAGCCGGCGATTACGCTCGTCATCTTCCGGCAGCCCGGCGCGAATATCATCGACACAGTTGATCGGGTGCGCGAAGTCCTGCCTCAACTCCGGGCGCAAATCCCGGCGGCCATGAAACTGGACGTCGTCATGGACCGGACGGCGACGATCCGCGCGTCGATTGAGGACGTCCAATTCGCATTGCTGGTTTCCGTCGGCTTGGTGATTCTGGTCGTCTTCGCTTTCCTGCGAGATCCGCGAGCCACGTTGATTCCCAGCGTGGCCGTTCCCGTTTCGCTGATTACCACGTTCGGCGTGATGTATCTGTGTGGGTACAGCGTCAACAACCTTTCTCTGATGGCCCTGACCATTGCCACGGGATTTGTCGTCGACGATGCGATTGTAGTGATCGAAAACATCGCTCGCCATATCGAAGACGGGTTGCCGCCGTTGCAGGCCACGCTGCTCGGCGCCAAGGAAATCGGCTTCACGGTGCTGTCGATCAGCGTCTCGCTGGTGGCCGTGTTCATTCCCATTCTCCTGATGGGCGGGATTGTCGGCCGCCTGTTTCGCGAATTTGCCGTCACCTTGTCGGTCGCGATCGGAATCTCGCTGCTCGTTTCGCTGACCACGACGCCGATGATGTGCGCTGCGCTGCTCAAATCGGCGTCCGAGGCGCGGCACGGCCGGCTGTATTGGGCGAGCGAACGAGTGTTTCAGCGGCTGTTGGGTCTCTACGAGGCGACATTGACTCGGGCCCTGCGATACCACCCAATCACCATGCTGGTCATGTTGTCGACGATCGGTTTGACCGTCTATCTATACGTGATTATTCCCAAAGGATTTTTCCCGCAGCAAGACACCGGACGACTCGTCGGCAACCTGCTGGCCGATCAGGGAACGTCGTTCCAGGCGATGCGAGAATTGTTGATTCGCTTTGCCGGCGCTGTGAGTGACGACCCGGCGATCGACAATGTCATCGCACTGACGGGCGGGAACTTCGGCGGCGCGGCAAACACCGCGCGAATGTATTGCGCCGTCAAGCCGCTCGCAGAACGGACGGCGAGCGCCGACGAGATTATCGCCAGAATCCGCGCGAAAACGTCGAACATGGCCGGAGCGACGCTGCTGCTGCAATCCGTGCAAGACTTGCGCGTCGGCGGCCGGGCGAGCAGCGCTCAATTCCAATTCACGCTCCGTGGAGACAACTTGGAAGATCTCAACCAGTGGGCGCCGCAGGTGCTGGCGCAAATGCGCAAGCTGCCTGGGCTGGTCGATGTGAACACCGACCAGCAAACGCGCGGGCTGCAAGTTTCGCTGGTGATCGACCGCGATGCCGCCGCGCGATTGGGCGTCACGCCCCAGCGAATCGACAATGCCCTCTACGACGCCTTCGGCCAGCGCCCCGTCTCGACGATGTACAAATCGATGAACCAGTATCGCGTCGTGATGGGCGTCGAGCCGGCATTCTGGCAAGACCCCGATGCGCTGCGACATCTCTACGTTCGCAGCAACAACCAGCAGCAAGTTCCGCTCAGCGCCGTGTGCCACTACCAGCGCAAGAACGCCTCGCTCTCGGTGAATCATTCCGGCCAGTTTCCCTCGGTGACGATTTCGTTCAATCTAACTCCCGGCGTCGCCTTGGGCGAAGCGGTCCAGCAAGTGCAACAACTGACCGATCGAATCGGATTGCCCGAGACGATCCACGGCAGCTTTTCGGGAACGGCGCAGGCGTTCCGCGATTCGCTGTCCAACGAGGCCCTCTTGATCTTGGCGGCGCTGGTGACCGTCTACATCGTGCTGGGCATTTTGTACGAAAGCTACATTCATCCGATCACGATTCTTTCAACGCTCCCCTCGGCGGGCGTCGGCGCGCTGTTGGCCTTGATGGTTTGCAATACCGAGTTGAGCGTCATGGCGCTGATCGGCATCGTGTTGCTGATCGGCATCGTCAAGAAGAACGCCATCATGATGATCGACTTCGCCCTCGATGCCGAGCGGCGGTTCAACTTCGCGCCCGACGTGGCGATTTTCAAGGCCTGCCTCTTGCGTTTTCGTCCGATCGTCATGACGACCATGGCCGCGCTGCTCGGCGGGCTGCCGCTCGCTTTGGGCGCGGGCAATGGATCCGAATTGCGCCGTCCCTTAGGCATTGCGATCGTCGGCGGCCTGATTTTTAGCCAATTATTGACGCTGTATACGACGCCGGTCGTCTATTTGTATCTCGATCAAGCGCGGCTCTGGTTTCGCAAGCGCGGTCGCGAATCGACGGCGGAGTTCGCAAGTTCAGAGCCGAGGCGTTTGGCCGCGGTGAACTAAGTTCAGGCGGCAGGTGGACGCTCTGACAATAACATCGCTTGCAAGAAAACAGGTAGACTTCTCGACTCCCGACCACAACCGGCACGATCCTCACTTATCGCGCCAGCATTGCCGCTTCATGACGGATGCTCGAGCGCGGAACTCTGCGAGCTACGCGGATCGCTCGAGAAGATTCGTCTGATTGAGCTTGTTGTACAGCGTTTTCAGGCTAATTCCCAACTCCTCGGCGGCTTTCGGTTTGTTGCCGTCGTGGCGCTGGAGCGATTGGTAGATGGCTTGGATTTCCAGGTCGCGCAAGGTGATGGGGCCGATGACCTTGCCCGACACATCGGCTTCGATTCGCAGCCGCGGCTGATGGAATCGTTCGGGCAGGTGCTCGACCGCGATGGGCAACTCATCGCACAGAATGGAGGCGTGCTCGACCACGTTGGCCAGCTCGCGCACGTTGCCCGGCCAATCGTGATGCTGCAAACGCTGCATCGTGTCGGCGGTGTAGGGATGCTCGGCGGTGCGCAGATGCGCGCGGAACCGTTGGAGCAGATGCGTCGCCAGTTGTGGAATGTCGTCAACCCGCTCTCGGAGCGGCGGAATATGAATTTCGAAGGTGTTCACGCGGAACATCAAGTCTTGTCGAAATTCTCCTTGCTCGACCATTTCTTCGAGCTGCCGATGCGTGGCGCAAACGATTCGCACATCGACGGTGAGCGACTGATTCTCGCCGACGCGGCGGATTTCGCCGCTTTCGAGTACGCGCAGCAATTTGGCCTGCATCGCTTTGGGCAATTCACCAATTTCGTCGAGAAATAGCGTTCCGCCGTCGGCCACTTCAAACAGACCGACACGATGCTCATCCGCCCCCGTGAAGCTCCCTTTGCGATGGCCGAACAACTCGCTTTCAATCAGGCTTTCGGGCAGCGCGCCGCAATTGATGGCGACGAACGGCATTTCCGAGCGGGCGCTTTGATCGTGGACCGCGCGGGCGACCAATTCCTTACCGGTGCCGGTTTCGCCGGTAATCAGCGCGGTCGAATCGGTTGGTGCCACTTTGCCGATCAGCTTTTTGACGCGTTCCATCGCCGCCGATTCGCCGACCAATTGGCACGGGCCTTCGACGCTTTCCAGCCGTCGCTTGAGCGCGCGGAATTTCTGCGTCAGTTCGCGCTTTTGCATCACGCGATTCAAGAGCGCTTCAATTTCCACCAATTTACACGGTTTGGTGAGGTAATCGAAGGCGCCGTAGCGCAGCGCGGCGACCGCCGTCTCCAGCGACGATTTACCGGTGAGGACGACCGCATCGGTATCGGGCGAAAGCTGCTTGGCCTTGGCAATGACCTGCACGCCATTGAGGCCGGGCATGTCGAGATCGACAATCAGACAGTCGTAGGTGTTGCGCTCCAGCGCGGCAACGGCCGTCAAACCGTCGGGACACACGGTTACTTCGTGTCCCATACGATCCAGTTCGATCCGCATGAGTTCTTGCAGGGTGCGTTCGTCGTCGGCAAACAGCAATTTCAACTTCTTACGCGGCTTGGTAGCGATGGCTGCTCTCCTTATAAATAAGCGTTTGCATGGATTCGCGATTGGGCATTTCCGCCAGCGGCAACGTCACCTGAAACTTCGAGCCGCGGCCTGGTCCGTCGCTGCTGGCTTCGATCTGCCCACCGTGGTCGCTGACGATACGATAGACGATCGACAAGCCCAGCCCCGTGCCTTGGCCGCCGCGCTTGCGAGTGAAAAAAGGTTCAAACAGATGTCTCTGCACTTCCTCGGTCATGCCGCAGCCGTCGTCGGCAAAAGTCATTTCGGCGAACTCGCCGTTTTTCCGTAACTCGATCGCCAGTTTGCCGCCGGCATCGACGCTATCCAGTGCATTCGTGACCAGGTTGAGAACGACTTGCTTGATTTCCTGCGCGTTGACCAGCGCGATCACCGGCTCGCCGGCCAAGAATTCGAGTTGACGGTTTTGATACTTGCCGAGATGACGAACCATGTCGATGACGGTTTGCACGAGTTCGCGCAGGTCGGCGCCATGGCGCTGGACTTCGCCCACGCGGGAAAAGTCGAGCAGTTTCTCGGTGATTTCTTTGCAGCGAAAGGCTTCGGTCTGAATCATCCGCAGATAGCGGCCGACCAATTCCGTTTGCTCGGTATTCTCCCCACAGGCCTCCAACAGTCGCCCTTCGAGCGACTCGGCGCACAGCGCGATCGACGCCAGCGGGTTGTTGATCTCGTGCGCCACGCCGGCGGCCAGAAAGCCGACGCTGGCGAGTTGCTCGCTGCGGACGACTTGCTTGGTGCGAATTTGAACCTGGCGGTCAAGGTCGTCGCGGATCGTGCGAAACCGCGTCGTCATGTCGTTCATCGCCTCGGCCAATTCCCCCATTTCGTCGTGCGAGGATAGTTCGATGCGATAGTTGAAATCGCCGCCGGCCACGCGGCGCGAGCCTTTTACCAAACAGCGCAGCGGCCGAAAGACCCAGCGATAAAGCAGCACGATGAACAGCACGGTCAACAGCGTGGCCGCCACGGCGCAAAACCACGTGGCCAAAATCCAGGCGCGATAGCGCAGCTTTACATCGCCGGCCAATTCGTGCATGTGGCCTTGCAAATAGCTGGGTAAATCGCGCGCGGCATTTTGCAGTTGTACGAGTTCCTCACTCGCCAGGCTGCTGATGCGATCATAATCGCAATACCACGCCGCCGGACTGGTCGCCAGCTTCAATTCCGACTCTCGATATCGCGGCCCTAGCTTCACTCTGGTGGTCGCCGTTTCGGCCGCGTCAGGATCATTCTCCTTGGCAAGGGCATCCCCTGCGGCATGGTCGCTTTCCGCGTTTGACGCATTGATTTCGTGTTCCGGCGCGGCTGCCTCATCGGTGCCTGCTTGGTCGGCGCGATCCGTGGTAAGCTGCTCAATCCTGGTCAGGCAGACCTCGATTTCGCGCAGCTTCTGCCACTCGCGGCCGTAATACAGCCGGCCGGTGGTCAATTCCGTAAGCTCGCTCGGGCGAGGCGAATCGGTAGCGACGTCGCCGATATCGCCGATATGAAATTCCGTGTGCTCGTGCTCGTCCAATTCGTCGCGATAATCGTTGGCCGTTTCGCGAACATGGGCAAACTTCTGGCAAAAGCTTGCGCCCAATTGCTGCCCTGTGGGGCTGATCGACAAATCGGAAAATGGCAATTGCGCTTGCAACTCCGCCAGGATCACCCGCAATTCGCCCACCTGGGTGAGCAATTGCGTCGCCAGCGGCAATTCCGTCGCGCGGCTACTGAGGCTGCGCACGAGGTTGCGGTAGGCATAGGTCCCTTGAAAACTGCTGATCGACATTGTGAGAACAATGACCAGCAGCAGGGCGATGCCAAGCAGCAGTTTGTTCCGGATGGGCCACCGGGACAGCACGGGCGACCTCCTTGTCGCATGCGCGGAAGCAATGCTAGCAGTGGCCAGTAACGCCGAGGCAGCCATGCCGCAGCCTTACGGGCCGTTGACGGGGCCGAGAGTGTAGCAGACGGCCCGAATCGGAGAAAGGTCGGCCGCATTGCGGCGGAAGCTCATTGCGGCCTTGGATGGCGGTGCGACAAAATCGCCGCAATCGCTTTGCTAGCCGAAACTTGCGCGATGCCGACTCATCCCGTCCGTCGCCCCTCGTGGGCGGCTACGCGACCACGTGGGTGATGACCATGGATTGCCTACATCCCATCGTTGTTGTTGAACGTGATGTTGCTGGAACTCGGATAAATAACCCACGCGGGAGCATAGAAGTCGGATTCGTTCACTAATTGATTGCCGACAATGCTGCCCCCGGTGACGTCGGCGAAAAACGCGGCCCAGCTCTGCAATCCGCCCGAGTTATCGAACGTGTTATCGACCAAGTTGATGTTCGAACTGCTTCCGTCGGTGCGGATCACCGAACCGGCGACGCCGATTTTTCCAAACCAGTTGTCTTGAATGAGCACATTGCTGCTCGTCCATATTTGGACGTGCTTCGACGCCGCTTCGGTCCCGGAATTGTCGCACGTATTGTCGAGGATTTGTATCTGGTCGCAAGAGTTTAGCCGAATCGACTGAAGCGTGGTATTGCTGATTTGGTTATTGGAGACTTGAACGTTGTTGCAGCCCTGCAAATAGATGGCGCCGGTGTTGGTCGATGTCGTGCCAGTCACGGTGTTGCCGTCGATCAACACGTCGCTCATGATCGGTCCGCCAGTGCTAAAGATCGTCACACCTTCGTTGCAATTCTCAATCTCATTATTCAAAATGTTCAGCTTCTCGATCACGACCGCAGAGTTGGAGGTAAATCCGATCCCGCGCCCAATCGATCCGGTAATGGTGTTGTTGGCGATGGTGACATTGTGCGTGCCAACCGCGATCGGACCTCCTATTCCGCGAAAGCACGTCTCGACGACATTGTCGGTGACCACAATGGTGTCGTGGCTCGCATCGGATAGCAAGGGGTCTTGGAACAGGTGAATGCCGATGCCATCGACGCGCTTGACGTTGTTTCCTCTGATTTCGATATCGTAACCGCCGAAGGCTTCGATGCCGTCGGAGGAATCGTCGCCCAAATCGGGCACGTCTTTTCCGCCATCTACCGTGCAGTTCAGAACGCGGCTGTGCTGAGCGTTCAATAGCCAGATTTGATACGAATAGTGCGTGCCGCTGGAAAGCACTTCGCAGTCGACAATGTCGCAGTTGGAACTGGGTGTGCCGCCGCCGGCAAACCCGTACCACAGCGAAATGCCGTTGTACGTGCTGGTTTCGCCGCGCTTGTCCACCGTCAGATTGCGCACCGAACAATGGTTGGATTCCGACAGCAGGATCACGGCGGCGGTCGAAGTCCCGTGGAAGGTATACGAACCAAGATCGGGGGCCGACACCAACACCGTCTGCCCTTTGCCAGCGCCGATGATATGCACGTTGGAGGCTTCTTGAACCACCAACGAAGCGCTCACGGCAAACGTGCCGGCGGGAATGTAAACCACGCCTCCGCCGTCCGCAATCGCAGCGTCGATCGCCGCTTGAATGGCCGCGGTATCATCGGCGACGCCGTCGCCGACGGCGCCAAAGTCAAAGACATTCTTGGCAGACGACAAATCGCCGACGGTATAAACCTCGCCGGTAAAATCGCCGTTGTGATCGCCCAGCCCGCCCAGCGGATTGCCGGACAGGTCAAAAATCTGGTCGACATCGTTCACATTGAGTCCGATCGTGCCGGCGCCGCCGCCAAAGCTGACGGTGACGGTGTAGGTATCGCCGCTGCCCGAAACGTTGTCAATCGAAGCACCTAACACGTCGCCACCCGGAACTGTCGTAAAGCTACTCGTGCCAACGCCCGTTACCGCTTCGCTAAACACGACCGTAAAGTGGACGGTAAGCTCCAAAGTCGGATTCGGATCGGTTAGCGTAAGGCCCGTGACGTTTGGCGCGACCGTTTCCTTATTGGCAGTTCGGCTCGTTTGAGTCGAGTTCCCAGCGGCGTCGGTGGCCGTGACGGAATAGGTCAGTGTGGAATCAAACAGGCTGCTGACATCGATGCCATCGGCCGCCCATGCGCCGTCCGGTTCGACAACGGCTGCAAACGGACCGAGTATGGTTATTCCATCGGTGACCGTGACCGCGACGAGCAAACCAGGTTCGACCGTGCCGGAAAGCGAAGTGCTCGCTGCGTTGACGATGTTGATCGGATTCGTGACGCTGTCGGCATCGATGGTTAGCGTCGGTGGAGTCGTGTCTTTGGTCGCCGTCTTGGTGGAGACCGACGTCTCGGCTCCGAATGTGGCCGTCGCAGTATAAGTAATTTGGCCATCGACGAGCATGCTCACGTCAATGTCACTAATGGTCCATGTGCCGTCGATCGCAATCGTCGTCGTGTATTCGCTCGTTGCCGCACTCGATGCATCGCTCGCTTTCAGTGCAATTGCAGCGCCTGGAGAGCCGGTGCCGCTGGCGGTCGTCGTGTCGTCGTTCGTCGGCACAATCGGATCCGTGACCGAAGTGATCGAAACCGTCGCCAGCATTGCCGTTAGACTGTCGGTGGCGGTGTTTCCGGCGGAGTCGGTGGCGGTGGCGGTGAATGTGATGACGCCGCCCAGCAACAGGCTGACGTCGATCCCGGTTGCCGACCAACTGCCGTCATTCTCCACGACAGCCGTTACAGGAGCGGTCGAGTTCGTTCCGTCGCTGGCGACGACCGAGACAATCGCGCCGGACTCTACGGTTCCACTGGCGGAAGTATTGTGGAAGTTGGTGAAATCGATCACTTCGGTGACCAGCGTCATTTCGACCGTTGGCGCTACCGTGTCCTTGTAGGCCAAACGCACGCCTTCTAAAGAAGTATTCCCAGCCAAATCCGTGGCGGTCGCGACGAATCCCACAGCGCCATCGTTCAGGGCGCTGACGTCGATGCCGGAAATGGTCCAATGGCCGCTGCCATCGGCGATGCCGTTGTAGGTTGTGGTCATCTCGAGTGCATCGGTGACATACAAGACGATGGTCGCTCCGGCTTCGGTCGTACCGCTGGCCGTCGTATTCGATTGGGTCGGCGTACCGATGGGATTGGTGGCCGATGTAATCACGATGGAAGGAGCGACGACGTCTTTGGTGGCGGTCATCGTGGCGTGCCCGACGTTTGCGCCCAAGGTCGCCGTTGCCGTAAAGGTCAGCTCGCCGTCGGCAAGCGCGGTGACATCGACACCCTCGATCGACCAATGGCCGCTGCCGTCAACAATGACGGTTTGCCCGGTGATCTCGGGATTGACCCCGTCGCTAATTGCGACTGCGACGATCGCCCCAACTGCGCTAGTTCCACCGATCGAAACGCTCGCCTGGTTGGCCGCGTTGATCGGATCGGTGACCATGGTGATGGCGACGGTATTCTTGGTTGCGGTCTTGCTGCTGGTCGCCGAATTGCTGTCGGCATCGGTGGCGGTCGCCGTATAGGTGATGACGCCGTCTTTCAAGGCGCTGACGTCGATATTGGCAATGGACCAATTGCCGTCGGCGTTGATCGTCGTGGTATATTCCGTGGTGGTTGCGCTGTCGCTGTCGCTGGCCACAACCGAGATGTCGGCGTTTGCTTCGCCGGTTCCGACGATCGAGGTCGTCGTGGCATTCGTGAGAATGATCGGATCGGTGACAGCAGTGATTGCAACCGTCGATTTGCCGGTCTCTTTGTCGTCCGTGCGCTCGTTGCCCGCTGGATCGGTCGCCGTCACCTTGTAAGTGACTTGGCCATCCGCCAATGCGCTGACGTCGATGCCGGAGATGGTGAATTCGGTATGATCCGGATCGGCCATCGTGGTGAGCACGGTCGTTGAGTTCGTGCCATCGGTAACGAACACGGAGACGATGGCTTCTGGAGAGGCAATGCCTTGAACTGTCAAGCTGTGCTGGTTTCCAATTCCGATCGGATGGGTATAGTCGAGTACCCTCAGCGCCGGCGGCTCCGTGTCTTTGAGAGCGGTCTTACTGGCCGTGGCCGAATGGCTGCCGCTGTCGGTCGCCGTCACCATGTAGGTGATCGTGCCGTCCGCCAACGCGCTCGCATCCATGTCCGAAATCGACCAAGTGCCCCCCGCATCGATGGTCGTGGTGTATTGGCTGGTCGTGGTGGTACCGTCCGTGACGACGACGGCGATGGCTGCGTCCACCTCGCCCGTGCCGCCGATGGCAATGTGCGCGACGTTGCTGCCGTTGACCGGATCGGTCGCCGACGTAATGGCGACCGTCGCTTTGGTGGCCGTCGCGCTTCCGTCCGTCTCATTGCCTGCCTCATCCGTCGCGGTCACGTGGTAAGTGATCGTGCCGTCGTTTAAGGTGCCGACGTCGATGCCGGAAATCGACCAGTTGCCATCTTGACCGACGGTGGTGGTGAATTCACTGGTCGAAGTGGTTCCATCCGTGGCAATCACTTTGACGGATGCTCCTGCTTCGCCGGTGCCCTGGATCGCCGTCGAATGGT
Organism: Pirellulales bacterium; assembly: GCA_020851115.1. Taxonomy (GTDB): domain Bacteria; phylum Planctomycetota; class Planctomycetia; order Pirellulales; family JADZDJ01; genus JADZDJ01. The sequence goes on along the minus strand of JADZDJ010000145.1, from coordinate 11,664 downwards.
AATTCGCCAGCCCGATGGGGTCGGTGACATCGCCAATGCTTAGCTCGGGCGCGACAGTGTCTTTCGTGGCCGTCGCTGTGGCCGGGGCAGACGAATTGCCGACGTTATCCGTGGCCACGGCCATGAAGGTAATCGCGCCGTCGGCGAGCGAGCTAACGTCGATGCCGGCGATCGTCCAGTGGCCGTCCTCGCCCACCGTCACCGCTGGCGGAGTAATGTCCGAGTTGGCGCCGTCGCCAATCACCACGGTCACGCTTGCGCCAGCTTCCCCCGTGCCACTGACGGCGACGCTCGCGAGATTCGCGGAAACGATCGGATCGGTGACCGAGGTAATATCGACCGCCGGAGCGACTGTATCCTTGGCGGCGGTGAGGCTCTTCGAGGCCGTGTTGTCATTGGCGCTGGTGGCGGTCACCGTGAAGGTGAGCGTGCCATCGGTGAGAGAACTGACATCGATCCCCGAGATGGACCAATCGCCATTAAGATCGATGGAGCCTGTGGTTTGAATCGGCGCGGTTTGGTCGTCGCCGTCATCGATCGTGAGCGCGATGCTGGCGTTCGGCTCGCCGACACCGGCGGCCGAAACGCTGGCTTGATTTGCGGCGTTGATCGGATCGGTGACCGAGGTAATGGCCACCGTCGTCTTGGTCGCGGTCAGGTCGCTCGTTGCCGTGTTGCCGATGATATCGGTGGCAGTGGCCGTATAGGTAATCGTGCCGTCGTCCAAAGCGCTGACGTCGATGTCCACGATCGTCCATGTGCCGGAATTGCCCACGACGACCGATTTGGGAGCGGTCGTGTGCGTGCCGTCGCTGGCCACCACGGAAATCGTCACGCCTTCTTCGCTCGTGCCGCTGGCGGTGGTCGAATGCTGATTGTCGATGCCGATGGGGTCGGTGACTTCGGACAGCGCAACTTCCGGCGCTGTGGTGATTTTCTGTGCGGTCTTCGAGGTCGGCGCCGAAGTGTTGGCCGCGGCATCGGTTGCGGAGACCGTAAAAGTGATCGTGCCGTCCGACAAGCCGCTCAGGTCGATGCCGGCGATCGTCCACAGGCCGTCCTGGCCGACGGTTGCCGCCGCCGGCGTGATGTTGGGGTTCGTGCCGTCGCCGATGACAATCGCCACCGTCGCGCCGGCTTCGCCGGTGCCGCTCACGGCATAGTTGGTCTCGTTGCCGAGAATGATTATGGGCGGATCGGCGAGTGTGACTGCCGGAGCGACCGTATCCTTGGTGGCCTCCTGCGTCGCGTTGGCGGGATTACCGGCGGCGTCGCTCGCGGTGGCGCGGAAGATGATTGTGCCGTCCGCTAGTGTGCTCACGTCGATGTTGCTCACGCTCCAATTGCCATTGGAGTCCGCGGTGGTCGTCAACGGGGTGATCGAATTCGCGCCGTTGCTGGCCGACAGCGTAATACTGGCGTCTGCTTCGGCCGTGCCGGAAACGCCGACGCTGCTTTGGTTAGCGCTGTTAATAACCGTCGGCGTGACCATCGTGATTGCAACGGCCGGCGCGACCGTGTCTTTGGTCGCCGTCGTGGAGCCGGTTGCCGTGTTGCCCGCGGCATCGGTGGCCGTGGCCGTGAACGTGATCGAACCATCCTGCAAACTGCTTACATTGAAGCCGGCGATGGACCAGTTTCCACTCGCATCGACGGTGGCCGACACGGCCGAGGTGGTGGTCGTGCCATCGGTGGCCACAACGGAAACGGTCGAGCCTACTTCAACCGTGCCGCTCACATTCACATTCTGATCTTGAGCGTCGCCGATCGGATTGGTCGCCGATGTGATTGCAACGGCCGGCGCAACGGTGTCTTTCGACGTCGTCTTGGTCGCCGGAGCCGAAGTGACCGAACCGACGGTGGCGGTGGCGGAAAACGTGATCGTGCCCTCAGGCAGTGTCGAAACGTCGATATTCGAGATCGTCCAATTGCCGCTGTTGTTGGCGGTGGTTTGCCGCTCCGCCAGCGAATTCGCTCCATTGCTGATGGTGAGCTTGACGGTCGAATTCGCTTCGGCCGTGCCGCTGGCGCTGATGTTGTGTTGGTTCGCGGAATTGATCGCGGCCGGTTGGTCGATGGAGACGTTGAGCGCTTTAGAGACGTTGTAATAGGGGGCAACAAAATCGCCGTTGCCCGTGCCAGTGCCGCCGAGCTTCCCACTGTTGCTGTCCAGAATCGAATCGTTGTCTCGCAGCGCCAGACCGAGCATGCCACTGCCCGTGCCGGTGTTGACCGTGACGGTGTATGTCTTGCCGCTGCCGCTCACGCTGGCGATCGAAGCGCCGGTGACATGGTTGCCGGGCGCGATCACTTGGAAATCGGCGGCATCGACGCCGCTGACGTTCCGATTGAACGTCACCGTGTATCGCACCTGGCTGCCGTTGGCGGGATCGGCATCGAGCTTGGCGATCGATTCGACCGTGGCCGTGCTTGTGCCGTTGGCGACGGCGTTGTTGTAGCGCTCCTGAGCCGGCGGCGTCGAAGCGAGAAAGTCGTTGATGGTTACCAAGGACGATTTCAGGCCTTTTTCGCCGAAATTGTAGTCGGTTCCATCTTGGCCGCCGGAAATGACGATCTGCGTGATTATATCGATCGCCGCTTGGCCGCCCAAATTGCCGGCGGTGGCACCGCTGCTCTTAAACTGGCTGGGTTGAGCTTCGCGCAGGGTGTAGGTTCCCGCGGGCAGATTGTCGAAGTGATACGATCCGTCGCTGGCGGTCGTCGTGGTTTGCGAAGGGATGGGATTGCCGCCGGGATCGACCCCCAGCAGCGTAACCAAGATGCCCCCAAGGATCGCCTCGTTCGTGTCTTTCTGTTTGTCGCCATCGGCATCGACGTAGGCAAAGCCTGAAAGGCTGTTGTCGGCGACGCTCTTTACGGCGTTGAGAGTGGCCGGAGCGCTTGCGTTGCCGGCGACGTCCGCGGCGGTGACGGAGTAAGTGATTTGGCCGTCATCGAGCGAAGTAAGATCGACGTCCGTGATCGACCAACTTCCATCGCTGCTGACAGTTGCGGTGCGGGTGACGGCCGGCGTCGATCCGTCGTTGTCGTTAATGACGACCGTGATTGTCGTCGCTTCACTGCCGGTGCCGGTAACGTTTCCACTAATCGATGCGTTGGATTGGTTGCCCGACGTAATAGGATCGGTCGCCGAACTAATCGTGACGACTGGGGCGACCGTGTCTTTGGCGGCCGTTTCAGTATCGGCCGCGGAATTGGCGACGGCGTCCGTGGCCGTCGCCGTGAACGAGAGCGTGCCGTCGGCCAACGAGCCGACGTCGATCGTGGCGGTCCATTGGCCGTTGGAATCGACCGTTGCGTTGACAGTCCCAGTCTCGTTGCCGTTGATGCTCGCCTTGACGACGACGGTCGCGCCGACGTCCGTCGTGCCACTAACCACCACGTTGCTGGCGTTGCTGGCATTGATGGGATTGGTGACGCCGGTGATGGCGATGGCCGGAGCGACGACATCCATGAGCGCGGTGCGCGTCAACTCGACGGAGTTTTCCTCGGCATCGGTGGCGGTCACCTTGTAGGTGATCGTGCCGTCGTCCAATGCCGACAGATCGATGCCTGTGATCGACCAAAGCCCGTTGCTGCCGATCGTCGCCGTCTCGGTAATCGGGGTATGGCCGGCATTGCCGTCGCTGATTTCGACGGAGATTTCCACATCGGCTGCGCCAGTGCCGCCGATCGATGCGCTCGCGACGTTGGCAAGATTGATCGGATTGGTAAACGCCGTCACAGCCACCGCCAACTTGACCGCATCCGACGTATCGCTGGCTTCGTTGCCGGCGGCGTCCGCGGCGGTCGCCTGATAGGTGATGGTCCCATCGTCCAAATCCTTGAGATCGACGCCCGCGAACGACCATGTGCCATTGCCGGCGACCGTTGTCGTCAGGGGATCGGTCGAGTGCGTGCCGTCGGTGATGACCAGGGTGATCGTCGCGTCGACTTCGCCGGTGCCGCTGATTGACGCGGTGGTTATGTTTTCCAGCGTGATCGGATTGGAGGCGGTCGTAATCGAAACGTCGGGGGCGACGACGTCTTTGGTGACGATTTCGCTGTCTTGGGCCGAATTATCGCCGGCATCCGTCGCCGTGGCGGTCATCGTGATCGTTCCATCGAGCAAGCTGGTCAGATTGATGTTGGAGATCGTCCAATTTCCTGCGTCGTTGACCGTCGTAGTCAACGGACCGGCCGTCGTGGATCCATCGCTGACCACGAGCGAAATGGTAGAGCCGACTTCGCCGGTGCCGTTCACCGTGAAATTGGCTACGTTGGTGTTATTGATCGGGCCAACGGGAGAGATCACGACGGTGGGCGAGGTGACATCGAACACGGCGCTGGCGGTGGCCGGTGTCGTATTGTTTGTCGTGTCGGTTGCCGTGTAGGTGATGTTCCCTGAGTCGAATGAACTCAGGTTGATACCGCCGATCGACCACGTTCCGTCTTGCGCGACAGTGGTCGTTTGTGGATTCGTCGAATGCGTGCCGTCGCTGACCACGACAGAGATCGTGGCGTCTGGCTCACCCGTGCCGCCTACTGAAGCAGTTGGCCCGGTAGATACATTGACGGGGTTGGTATGCGAAGTCATCGCAACGGGGGCGACGACATTCAGTGCAAACCGCATTGCGTCGTGATAATTAAGGGCACTGTCGTCGGCGTGAAGCACCAAATCGATCGAGCCGGTAAAGCCGGCGGCCGGCGTCAGCGTTACCGTCGCCGTGTTATTGGCGCCCGGAGTCACTTGCACGGTCACATGTTGCGGTGTCGACCGAAATTCATCGGATCCGGTGACGGAAAAGGGGGTGCTATCGAGCGTCACTCCCGATAGCACGCTGGCGGAAATGGGAAAACTGATCGGCGCGTTGGTCGTGGTGAGCTTGTCGGTTACGGGGGCGAGGATGATCGGCTGTGAGTCGGTGGGAGTCGTGGCCGGCGCGGCATTGATGTTGAACGACTGTGCTGCCGTGCTCGTGTCGGACGATGTTGCGGTGACGTTGATCGACGAAACGCCGGTGAAATCGTTCGGCACGATGACTTGCAGCACGGCGCTTTGATCGCCACCGCCGACGATGGTTGCGGAATCGATGATCACGGCCGGGCTGGGAGTGGAATTATCCGAGGTAATTCCCTGCGCATTCATGATGTCCTGATAAGTATTGAATCCGCTCGTCAACTGACCGAAAATGTTGTGGCGGAAATTGAGATGCTGCGGATCGCTCGACAGCGGCAGATCGATATCCGTAACAAAGAATTCCGACGTATTCTTGTCGGGGTTGCCGGGATTGGCCATCGCCAACAGGCCGGGGCTATTGAACGAGAGCAGCGCATTGAATTCGTCGGGAAACTGCGGCTCCGCGGGCGAACCTTGCAAGCCTCCTTGAATGACAAAGTTCGGCACAATGCGATAAAACTGTTTGCCGTTGTAAACGCCTGAGTTCACCAGATTCGAAATCGTCTGCACCGTGTCGTGCGCAAGATTATCGAACAGTTCGATGTTCAACGTCCCAGAGAAGGTCGCGCCGCCGCTGCGTGTGCCGTGAACCTGAAGCTGCAACGTCGGATTACCGTCCATGACGTGGACCTGCACCTGCGAATCGCTGCTCGTCGCCGAATAGCTGACCGTGTTGCCCGTGTCGGCGCCTGTCAGCGGCACATAGAGAACCTTGCCGGAGGGGATTTTGAACACGCCCCCCGCGTCGCTGCCCGCGATGGGCGCTAGCGTCACCGTCAGCAATTGTCGCCATTCCAACGGTTCAAACAGCAAGTGCTCGTATTGCCGAGCGACGTAGCCGCGCCGCCGCTTTTCGTTCCGCCGTTGAAGTTGCTTCTTAGAATTGGTTCGAATCGGGCGCCATGACCGGAAACCCATAAAAGTTGCCTCGTCTCAGGTGTACAATCTGACAACCAACGCTTCCTGCACGTAATTCCCTGATGAGAAATCACTCCAAGCAGAATTCACTCGATTGCGTCTACTTTGGAATTTGTTTGGCCTGGTATCTTCAAAAGACGAGAATCCCGCAGCCCGGGAACCAAGCCGGTCTGAGCCTTGCCTAGGGTTCCATCATAATCGCTTTTCCTCGGGGTTCAACCGTTTGCCCGCCCAATGTCACCCGGCGGCGGAGGTTTGCCCAGACCCACCCGAACGGTGAATCTGGCGGCATCCACGCGAAGTTTTGCAAATCCAGTGCCATGCTGGGCTTCGCGATCGATGTTAGGACGCGTTTCGACCCATGTTCCAGCGATAACGGGATGCATCGTTTCTTCGCCGATCCGAGACCCGGTTCGCTGCCCGCCGCGACGCCTGTTCGCAGCCGTTTTCTCGGGAAAATACCGAGCGACCGACACCGGCCGACGCTACATTTTTTCCGCGAAACCTGAGCCGAAATCACACTCCCATTCCAACGGGCGATCGCCGGCTTGGTGCAATCGAGCCTTTGCGGATCGCGTTGCTTTTTTTCGTCCTCCTGCGGCGAAATGGCGACGCATTGCCGCGCTCCAGCGGCCGCCGAAAAAGTGACAATCGGCCTCCACTACTCCGGCTCAATATCCTGCCGCAATGAGGTTTCCTCGGCGGACGGCACTGTCGCCGGCCGACTGGGGAGCCACGCATACGCAATCCAAAACCCGGCCGCGACCACGCCGATCGACCACAGCGCTTCGTACGAGCTGTTGAAGATCGCGAATCCCACCGCCGCACAGAATACCCATACGCACGAGAGGCAAAAAAGGATCGGCACCACCGGGTAGCCGATCACTCGATATGGCCGCGGCGTATGAGGGTCGGTTCGCCGCAGGACAAAAAGTGAAACGCCGACCAACAACAAGAAGAACCAAAAAACAGGAGTCGTGAACACCACCATGCTTTCGAACCCACGGCTCACCAGTCCCAGCACCATCACCAGCGCCAGCGTCGCCAAGGTTTGCAAGCGGATTGCCGGTTCGGGCGCGCCGGTTCGCGGGTTCCACGTCGCTAAATTGGCGAGTCTGGGATAATCTCGGCCAACGGCCGTGTAGATCCGCGAGCGCGTGAGAATCATGCCGTTGATCGCGCCGAGCGCCGAAACGCAAATTAATCCGCTGACGAACCGACTGCCAAATTCGCCAAATCGCACTTCCATCATTCGGGCGGCGATTTGCTTCGATTGCGCCGCTAGTTCGTAGCCCAACGTGTGAATGAACGCAAAATTTGTCGCCAAATAGACGACCGCGACTATTCCCAGCGACAGCAGCAGCGCTCGGGGGATGTTTCGCCGCGGCTCATGCGTTTCCGCGGCGACAAATACAATGTCGTTCCAACCGCCGTAGGCGAACACGATCAAGATCATCGCCCGATGGATGTTGGTGCTGCGCGGCGGCAGCGTCAAATCGGGAAGCGGCACATTCTGCCCTGGTCCGATCAGCGCGGCGACAAAAATTGCGAACAAACCGATCAGCTTGGCGGATGTAAGCCCATATTGCGTCCACTTCGATTGTTTGACGCCCGCACGGTTGACCAGCGACATCGCCAGGATTGCAACCACGGCCCAGAATACTGCGGATAGGTTCCCTGGAACTCGAGCCATTGCGGGAATCTGCAGCAGTTCCTGTAGATACTCGGCAAATACATAGGCCATCGTTCCCATCGAGCCGGGGCGGATCACCAGCAGTTCCGACCACGCATAAACAAAGGCCAGTCGTTTGCCGAACGCTCGCCGCAGATAGATGTAATCGCCGCCGTCTTCGGGATAAGCGGAAGCTAGTTCGGCATAGGTGAGCGCGCCGACCAGCGCGATCAGCCCTCCCGCGATCCACACCAGCAGCAGCGCTGCCAGATTCGGCACCGACGCGATTACCGTCGGGCTGAGCTGGTAAATCGCCGAGCCAATGATTATTCCCACCGCGACCGAAGTGGCGTCGAGCAGCGTCAGCTCGCGGTGCGGGCCGGCGGTTCGAGGATTTTCCGGGGAAGATGCAACAATCTGCATGGCGACTATTCAACGTCGCAAACGACGACGATGCAAGATGAGGTTCTCAACGCTATACTCGCGAGAGTTCCACACTGGCGGCTTCCAGTCGCCGGTGCGCCAAACATTCGCCCCTCGTCCCTTCAATCCGCTCCCCGTCGCATGCGATTCGCCTGGCTTACCGATATTCACCTGAACTTCCTCGACCTGGCGACCGCCGAACGGTTTTTCGCCGCAGTGCGGGAAACGCAGGCGGACGCCATCGTGCTCACCGGCGACATCGGCGAAGCTCGCAGCCTCGTGCCGTGGCTGGAGCGCATCGACGACGCGCTGCGGCGGCCGATCTATTTCGTTCTGGGCAATCACGACTTCTACGGCGGGTCGATTGCTGAAGTCCGCCAAGCCGCGGCCAGATTACAGCAGCGGCGGCCGAATTTGGTCTATCTGACCGCAAGCAGCGTCGTGCCGCTGACCGAAGCCACCGCCCTGGTGGGCGATGATGGCTGGGCCGACGCGCGGCTGGGCAACTACGAAACATCGTATGTCATGATGAACGACTACCGGCTGATCGAGGAACTGGCCCCGTATTCCAAGCGCGATCGCTGGGCGAAACTCCAGCGACTCGGCGACGAAGCGGCCGACCACGTCCGAACGATCTTGCCCCCCGCCCTTGCCGCCTATCAGAATGTGATTCTCGCCACGCACGTCCCGCCGCTCCGCGAAGCCTGCTGGCACGAAGGCCAACTCTCCGACGACGAATGGGCCCCCCACTTCACCTGCCGCGCCCTCGGCGACGTCATTCTAGAAACGATGCGCCGCCATCCGCACCGCCACCTCACCGTCTACTGCGGCCACACCCACAGCTCCGGCATCTGCCAACCCCTGCCAAATGTCACGATCCACACCGGCGGAGCGAAGTATGGTTTCCCTGCGGTGCAAGAGCTAATCGATGTGGCGTAAAAATATCTATTGGATTTATTGTCAATAGTTGTGTGAGGTGGGCCTCCAAAACGACAGTTCAATAAGATAGGCATAACTCCTGTTGGTAGGGTATTGAACTGGAGGTTTAGCAGTGACCAGGAAGCGGCGGGCGTTTGGTGGCGCCTTCAAGGTGAAGGTGGCCTTGGCGGCGGTTCGTGAGCAGCAGACGACGGCCGAGTTGGCCTCCCAGTTCCAAGTGCATGCCAGCCAGGTGGCGGCTTGGAAGCAACAACTGCTGGACAGTGCAGCGGAGTTGTTCGAGGATGGCCGCCGCAAGGCAAACGAAGAAGTTCGCGAACGCGAAGGGGATCATTTTCGCGGAAAACCTAAAAAGCCGGTTGTCGGTCACCGGCCAGGCCGAAGAACGGCCGCTCGCAAACAGAGATAGTATTGCATAAACGAAAACTACCAGTTTGGCTTGTTAGAGATTTTCTTGGCCGTTCGACGAATTTCGGCGACCAACTCAGGCAATGCCGAAAATTGGTAGAGTCTTACCTTGTGCTCTTCTAAAACCTTCCTAACAAGCAACGGAGACTCTCGATCTTTTGATCGGAATTTGCCCACGACAACTAACTGCAAATCACCGCGAGTTGGGTCTCGGTGTTCGTAAAGCGATTGCCCTTCAACGGCATACCGACACGCGGTATTATAGGCCAGCTGTGAATTTTCCGCTTCGAACGGTACTGGTTTCACCAAATTAAAACGGCCATTTTGATAACCGATTGGAACTTCGATTGCCTTCTTGGTAAACGGACTTTGAACCTCGAAATCACTTATCACTTTTTCTTCGAGTCCAGCATCCTTGATTCGGTCTTGAAGCACTTTCCGGAGCGATTTGGTCGAGGCAAGCTTTGCAGTTTCACCGATAACTTCGGTGAATAGCGATTCGAGATCCTTTTTCGGGTCAGTCACCCGCATCGAGCGAGGTGGCGTGATCTGCAGCAAGTTTGCTCGCAAGGCAATGAAACGCTCAAGGTCATCAAGGGAATAAATACCGTTAGATTCTACCTTTAGCCGCTCTTCAAGCCCATGCTTCATAGTGTTGATGCGAGACCAGTCGTGCCCTTCCACTCCGAAGAAACGAATGATTCGACGGTTGTTTCGAACCGTTTTCGCTTCGAGGAACCCTAGCTCAGGACAAAACAATAGCACACCGATGTTGGCAGCCTCAACGCGGCCAGCATCTGGGCAATATTGAATTAGCGAGTAGTAACCCTTTGTCGGTTGCATAACACTTATGGTCCAATGACGACATCGTCGAAATCGAACTTTGCCTGAGGCCAGAGCTTACCGAAAATTGTGTCAGAAACAAATGCCGCCCTTCGCACAATGAATTCTGCTAGCGCTTGCCGAACTTTCTCGCTGAGATCCCATTCTCCTGGAATTCTCGCAGTCGCGTTGTCGGCGACAGTCTGATTCACGCTCCGCAGTGCTTGCACAGCAAGCATGACATCATCCTGAGTCAGAAGTGGCCAAAATTCCGCAAAGGCCCCGAAAACTCTTGGTTCCTTTATCTTATCATCCCGCAAGAGCTTTGTCGTCAACTCCCCTCCGCAGGTGAAGCAATGGGTGTGATCTATTGCCTTCAGCATGAACTGCCCGGAAGGCGCTTCCTCACTTAAAAATACGTTGTTTCGATTGATTCGTGGTTTGCCGAATGTTCCAGTCGGCGGATCACAATGCCTGTCGCAATTTAGCGTCCAGGTGTCGAAAACAATCAATCGGCCAATATCGTTCGGATTGACAAGCTTGTTGAGTTGCTCGGTTTTCCCGCTCCAACTGTCGCCATTTTCAGCGCGAGTAATGAACGCAGAACCCGATTGCGCCATGCCAATTTGCTTTTGGTGTTGATCGAGAAGTGGAATATCAATCGCGTCAGCATCGACTCGAATAATCGAATAATCGAACGTCGGGAGCTCAAACCATTGCGCCAATCGAGTTCCAACTAACTCGCAGACGAGCGTGTGGCGACCTTCGGGGCTTTCCAATGCTTTGAGGTAGCCGATTCCCGCGTCGGTGACAATCTGCGCCGTACAGGCGGATGTTGGGTATGCCCGGTTGAACCGTTGGATTACCGTAGGTTGCCAAGGCATGCGTGCCTCAATCCGATCAGCAGCGATAAGGACCAATTGAATTGCGATTATTACGTTTTGGCATCGCACATTCAACGCGGTTACCCATATTTTGGCTTGCTAACCCCACTAATTCTTATGATCGCCCAATCATCCTGCGAATGCTGCCTCGGACTCCTCCGAATCAATCTGCACCTTACGCTGAAAGCGTTGCAGATCAAAACCCAGGGTTGTCCGCCTGCGGCGGACTACTCTGGCTGCGATAGCCCAGGGCTTTCGGACAGCGGCGACAACATCGTAGGCATAGAATAGGCCAGCGGGCCACGCAGGCCAGCCATTAAACCTCCGAAATCATCCACCCGCGAGCCGACCTTGGAAAATCACGGGACCGGGCAAGTGGCCGCTGCTTTCTTTCGTGTTTTCGGGGTTTCGCGATCCGATTCCGCCCGGCAGCCCTAATCCCATATATCTAATTCCTCGCCCCTTGACAGATACCTATACATGCGATAACATGGACAGGCCAGCACCGTCGCTGGTGCGGCCTGTCGTGCCAAACGGCATGCGGTGGCCGATGATCTTTGACAATTTAAGCTCCGCACTCGGCAACCTGCGGCCACTGCCCGGCCGTGTTGCAGTTCGCTCAAGGCTCTTCGCTTGAC
>JADZDJ010000144.1 GCA_020851115.1 Pirellulales bacterium | reverse complement strand
CTTCGCCTTAAAGGCGCCCCCAAATACCCGACGCTTCTTCGTCATCCTCGAACCTCCAGTTCAATACCCTGCTAACAGGGGTTAAGTCTATCTTATTGAACTGTCCAGTTTTTGGGGTCCACTTCACCCACTTCATCGTCACGGCGGGGCGAGAGCAATGCATTAGCCGACGTCGCCCAAGTCGAGCGCACTGCCATATTTTGACAGCACGAGTTTTCGCAGTTTCACATGTTCCGGCTTCGCCAAACCTGGATCCTCGGCAACTAGCTTCCTAGCATCATCTCGTGCTTCGGAAACAATCGCCGCGTCGCGCTTCAGGTCGGCCAAATGGAACGGCGGCAGGCCGTGCTGGCGCGTGCCGAGTAATTCGCCGGGGCCACGGAGTTGGAAATCGGCTTCGGCGAGCTTGAAGCCATCCGTGGTTTCGACCAGCGCCGTCAGCCGCTTCGTGGCTTCTTCGCTCGGATCGTCGGCGAACACGCAACAGTAGCCGGGGAATTTGCCGCGGCTCACCCGGCCGCGCATTTGATGAAGCTGCGCCAAACCAAATCGGTCGGCGCCCAGAATGGTCATCAGCGTGGCATTGGGGACATCAATGCCGACTTCGACCACGCTCGTGGCCACGAGCACCTGCGTGACGCCAGCGGCGAAGTCGTGAAGGGCATGGTCCTTTTCCTCGGCGGTCATGCGTCCGTGGACGAGGCCGAGGCGAAAGGCTTCGAGCTCGTTGTTCGCGAGCTCCTCGAACGTGGCTTCGAGATTTGCCGTCTCGACGTGTTCCGACTCCTCCACGAGCGGCACGATGACGTAGCCTTGACGGCCCGTTCGCAGTTGGTTGCGAAAGAAGTCCCACCATTTCACTCGGTTTTCCCCCTCGACCAAATACGTCTTCAACGGTTGGCGGCCCGGGGGCGCGGCGGCAATCGTCGAAACATCGAGATCTCCATACAGCGTCATCGCCACGGTTCGTGGAATTGGGGTGGCAGTCATCACCAAATAATGTGGATCGGCTCCGGCTTGCTTGAGCGTGGCCCGCTGGCGGACACCAAACTTGTGCTGTTCGTCGATCACCACCAAGCCGAGTTGTTTGAATTGCGCATCGCCATAAAGGATGGCTTGCGTGCCGATGACGAGGTCGATTTCGCCGGCGGCAAGTTTTTGGAGCGTTTCTTGCCGCTCTTTGGCGCTAAGCCCGCCGCTGAGCAGCGCCAGCCGAACGCGGCTGTTTTCCAGCAGTTTCGTGAAGGTTCGCAAATGTTGACGGGCAAGAACTTCGGTGGGCGCCATCATGGCCGCTTGCGCACCGTGGGCGACGGCCAGCAGCATGGCATAGACCGCCACGATCGTCTTGCCGCAGCCGACATCGCCTTGCAGCAGGCGGTTCATCGGCATAGGCCGGGCCATGTCGGCGGCGATTTCTCCGATCGACTGGCGCTGATCGGGCGTGAGAGGAAAGGGAAATAGCCGCGTGATTCTTGCGTCAATTTGCGCCGTCGCCGGCATCGAGGGCGCTAGCTGGCGCGTGTTCTGCAAATTACGGCGAAGGGCCAAGCCGAGTTGCAACACAAGCATTTCTTGGTAAATCAGTCGCCGGCGCGCTTGCTGTAAATCGGCTCGGCTTTGGGGAAAATGAATCTGCCGCAGGGTGACTCCGATGGACTGCAGGTGGTGGGCGGCAAGAAACGTCTCGGCAAATCGCTCTTCGACCAAATCCGCGTACGTTTCGACCGCCTGCCGCAATATCTTCCGCAGATGCGATTGCTTGATTCCTTCGGTGAGCGAATAGACCGGCAACAATTCGCCGCCCGGCTCCTTTCCTTCCTCGGGGTCGATCCATTGCACGCGGGGGTGCGACATTTCCCAGCGGCCGCCTTTCAGCCGCGGCAGACCGGAGAATAGCACGGCTTGGCCGCGCTTGAATCGGTCGGCCATGTACGGCATATTAAACCAGATGCCGCGGAGGTAATGCCGGTCCTGTCGCACGAGCACTCCAATCACCGACTTACCCACGCCGCTGCCGCGGATGTCAACTTCTTCGACGGTTCCGCGGACGCTTTGCAGCTTATCTTCTTCGAGGTTGGCGATTGGACACAGATCGGCGAGGTCTTGGTAATCGCGCGGAAAGTTGAACAACAAATCGGCCGCGGTGCGTAGGCCGAGGCGTTCCAAGAGTTCGGCACGCTGCGGCCCGACACCCTTGACGAACGTGACCGGCGTGGCGAGTCGTTCGGCAGGCGAACGCTGCGAGTTGGTTCGAGTTGGCGTGGACGCTTCGCTCATGTGGTCATTGTACGAAAGCTGTGCCGGGGCAGGGAGCAGCCAGAAGACACGGAGTGAGGGTTGTATGAAAGGGGTCGTGAGTCGGCGTCGAGGGACGGAGTCGGTGCATCAAAGCGAAAACCGACATCGACCCCCGACCCCGTCCGCGCTGCCATCGCCATCGCACGACGGATCGAGACACGGTATGATGCCGCGTATGAGAAATCAGCAATTCAAAGGAGTAATGCGAATGGCTTGGCTGTTATTGCTTGCGGCGATCGTGCTGGAAGTTTGTGGGACGACGTGCATGAAGCTGTCGGAAGGGTTTACCAAGTTCGTGCCGTCGCTACTGTTGTTTTTGTTTTACGTGTTGGCGTTCACCTCGCTGACGTTTGCCGTAAAGGTGATCGACATCAGCACGGCCTATGCGATTTGGGCCGGGCTGGGGACGGCTCTGATCGCGGTGATAGGGTTTTGGCATTTCAGCGATCCTGTGACGCCCCTCAAGATCGGCTGCATTGCGCTAATAATTGTCGGCGTGGTGGGATTGAATTTGCAGACTGGGCATTAGCATCGTGCATGGTTTTGTGACGAAGAAAAAGCCATCCAAGTCGAAGCCGAGCCGAGCCGCGGGAACGGTCCAAGCGCGCCGCGCAGGCGATAGCGATTGGGAACTGGTGCATCCGCGCTGCGCAAAAGCGCGGGCGGAAGATTTGGCGGAAGTCGAGCAGATGATCGAAGTGGGCGAAAATGAAATCGCCCGTGACGAGTTGCTCTGGCTGCTACAAGATTGCCACGACTTCGTCGCCGGTCACGCAAAGCTGGGCGAATTGGCGCTCCTGGAAAACGACTTCAAATTAGCGCGCGGCCATTTTGGCTATGCCTATCAGATCGGCCTGAAAGCAATCGACGCGAGCGGCCGAGGAAACAAGTTTCCCTACCATCAGGCTGGCAATCGCTCGCTTCACGAAGCCGGCAAGGGGCTGGTGTATTGCTTGGTGAAACTAGGCAAGCGCGGCATGGCCCGCGATGTCGTCAAACGACTCTTGGAACTCGATCCGAGCGACCCGCTGCGGGTGCGCGATACGCTGGAAGAAAAAACCACGCCGTGCAGCGCGCCGTCGCCGCTGGTGGAATTGCCAATGCCGCCCGCGAAAGCCGATTAACCTCCGCCGATCTCGCCGATGTCCGCAAGAGGGGCGGTTTGTCGCACCAGGGGGGCCTGCAGCTCGGCAAATGATAGAAAGCAACTGCGCAATCTGCGGATGGTCTTATGGCGTCGGCTTTTCTCCCGGCATTACCACTTCGCGCGTCCCTTTCTTGAAATAGGGAAAATTGCCAGAGTAGACGATCTCGGCTTTGTTTGCTTCGTCGTCCGTTAGTTGTTGGATGAGTTGCTTCGTGTATTCATTTTGCACTTCGGTTTTGACTTCATCAAAGGATTTTGTGCCGGCTTTCACCTCGGTCACTTTAATCAAATGGATGCCGAAGGGAGTCGTGACCGGCTCGCTCAGCTCGTCGGGCTTGATGTCATACGCGGTCTTGGTGAAATTCGGGTGCATGATGCCGGTCTGCGGCACGTAGCCGACGTCTCCTCCTCGTTGGCGGCTGGGGCCGGCAGAATACTTGACCGCGGCATCTTCAAATTTGATCTGGCCAGTCTGGATTTGATCGCGCAGCGATTTGGCCTGATTGACGAGCGCCTGGTAGGCAGCGTCGTCCGCAGGGCCGTCGGGGCGTAGCAGTACGTGGCTGACTCGCCGCAATGTGCCGTCGAACTGTTGTTTGTTCTCCTCGAAGTATTTTTTTAACCCAGCTTCGGTTGTATTGGCGGCGGCATAATTAATCACCATCAATTGACCCACAAGCCTGCCCATGAACTGGTCTCTGGTGAGATTCTGGCGGGATAAGAAGTCGTCGAATGTTACATTTTGACTGCGCAGACGGGTTTGGATTTCGCTGATCGCGTCCTTGAGGTTTGCTTGCGTGACCAAATTTTTTTGCGCTGTCAAAAACGCGTTGAGCAGATAATTGTCGATCGTCTGTTTCAGTACGGTGGCTTGCACCGTCGGCAACGCGGACGGGTCGACTTTTTGCCCATTCAGAAACGCGGCGACACCTCGTTCAAGGTCGCCTTTGTAAAACGACTGCTTGCCGTTAACCGTCGCGACAACGTCACCGTGATCCTGCTTGGCTTGTTTACGGCGAGCGCCTTCAGCCCTTGCCGGCTCGGCTGCCAAGGTGCCGTTCCCAACGAACGAGCCAACGAAGATCGCCAAAACGACCACCGCAAAGAATCTGTGAGTAAACATGACGCGAATCTCCAAGGCTTGCTTCCATCTTGCAAGCGGTTAGGGCAATTCCAAATCGTTCAGTTCGTAATGGACCGGAACGACATGTAGCGAACAGGCCGACTTGTATACGAACGTGCAACCGTCGAGATTTTCTAACTCGTCGAACAGGTAGGCCAAGCCGACTTCGTTTTCGTCTCGGAGAAACGTCTCCGACCCGCCGTGCTCGATCCGCTGCTGATGGGGGCCGATCAGATAGGCTTCGTTTTGATAAATCCAAGCACGGTGCGACTCCAGCGCATTGGCCGCCGCGTCGAACCGGATCCGCATCCGCACTTCCCAAACCTCAGGATTCCGCCGGACGTCGTCGAGCGTG